>JAIUMG010000233.1 GCA_022565655.1 Alkalimonas sp. | reverse complement strand
GAATTAGACTGCTGCAGATGCAAACGCTGGCGTATAAATCACTGCAGATCATCTGGTGTTTGTTGAGAGCGTCGTGGTGGTAGACGCCCGCACAGATACCGCCTCTGGGCTGAACCCTATCGCCAATGAGGTAGAACCAGAAATTCCATGGGGAGATACACCAAGTTCCGGCTCAATCAGCTGGTGGTTACTGGCGCTATTGATGTATGTTGGTTTTCGACGTTTACGTGATTAATTTATGAAGCGGGCCTTGGCCCGCTTCTTCATGTTGATTTAATCTGCCTCACTCATCGTTTTCAGCTGCTGCTCTAAGGCTTTAATTTTTTGCTGTGCCTGCTGGTTCGACAGGGTTAAACGCTCAACCGTTGACGTGGTATTGCCTTTGACAAAACTCAATTGCTCTTCCAGCTTACTGCAGCGTTGTTTCAATTGTTCTCGTTCCTGTTCAAATTGCTGCTGAGCTTCTCGCAGCTGCTTGTTTTCATCTCGCTGTAGCTTAATGGTTTCGCGCTGCCGTGCCTGGTGGCTTGAAGTCACTTCACTCTGCTCTTTCAGCATGGTATTGGTGTTTTGCAAATGCGCAATTTTACTCTCCATTACCGGTAGGCGAGAACGCAGACGTTTTAATTCCTGCTCTTGCTCGGCAAACTCTTGTTGCGAACGCATTTCCGGCAGCTGCGAGCTCAATTGCTTAATTTGCTCAGTTTGCTCCTGCATCGCCTGCTGCAACTCAGCAATGGTATTCTGCAGTTCGTTGGCTTCTTTTTTTGCTTCATCGCGCTCTTTTTCCAACTTAGACAAAACAGCTTCTTGCTCTGAGTAGCGCTCTTGTCGCGCCTTCAGCTTATCTTCCAGTGTTTTCTGCTCGCGTAACTGAGCATCGTACTTTTCCTGAAAAGACGCTCGCGCCTGCTCTGCTTTTTGCAGCTGTTGTTCCAGCTCAGGAATTTTGGCATTCAGCTGGACTAACTCCTGCTGCGCCTGCTCCAGCTTTTGCTCAGTCAATTTTAAGCTTTTAGACTGCTTGGCATCAGCACCTGATTTCAGCTCAGCATTGGCCAATTGTAGCGCATCAACCTTCTGAGCCAACAACTCATATTGTTCATCCCCTTGTCGCTTCGCTTGCTGGGCTTCATGGCGCTGTTGTTCCAGCTCTGCGACCAGATCATTTAACCGGTTTAACTCATTTTGTTGGGCAACAATTTTTTCCTGAACTTCATTCAGAGCCTTCTGGCGCTGGATAGCCGCTTGTTGCGCATCCGTGAATTGCTGGTGCAAATCCGTACTTTCTTCCGTCAACTCTTTAGCTTTATCACGCTGAAGCTTTAGTTCAAACAGCAATTCTTCCTGTTCTTGCTGCAGTATCTCTATTTGCTGCTCTAGCTCCAACACCAGCTCTGAGCTGCTGCTTGCTGGTGTTTCAGATTGCCCGGTCGCTGCTGGAGCCTCTTTTTTAGTTGGCGGTGTAGGCTGAGTTGCGTCGCTTTTTACCATGGTCTCTACCTTTGGCTGGTCTGGCTCTTTTTGTGGGCTGGCTTCAGACTGCGCAACCTGAGGCTGAGTGTCCTCTGCTTTGTGGTGAGCAACCTCTTGCAGCTCGCTGCTTGACTCAGCAGTACCCTGCTGACCATCACCTTGAGCAAGGCCTGGTTTGTCGCCTTTAATCATTTGCTTACTAAACTTAAACACCCGGCTCAACGAACCAGGCACTTTATCAGTGAGCTGAGTTAAGTGCTCTTTTGCATTGGATAGCTTATCGCGGTTGGCAGGCGCTGCAGCGGAAGCTGCATGCTGAGCTCTGGCTAGCGTATCAGGTGATGAAGGCGAATACTCTTGCTCGCTGCACCAATGATCAAAGTGCACCACAATACTGGAACGGCTGCCATCCAGATGCTTAGCCAACACATCCAGATTGATTGCTTTGCCTTCACGTTGTAAACGTTCGCAGACTGCTTTTACTTCACTATAATTTGCCATGTTAACAAACTACCTCACCAAGAACAGAGCTAAACAGAATACTCATTTTTCGCCGAACAGCAAACCACTTCAGGATGTTTTTTGTGCATTTAGTTACATTGGGTACACATCAATCAAATCGACAGCGTTTTTCGGGCCATCAGCCGCTATACGTCTCTCAAAAAACCTTTTAATCGGTAATTTTGTTAGCAGTTTCTCGCAAAGTAGCTTGTTCCGACCTATACTGAAAAATCGTCTCCTTTGGAACGACATTCTGGTATTTGCTAAATGAGGATAGGCTGATGATTCTGTTGGTCGGTGGTGAGAAAGGCGGAAGCGGTAAAAGCTGCTTAGCACAGAATATCGCAGTATATTTTACCCGGGAAAAACAAGCCAATGTGATGCTGGTAGACTGCGACCCCCAGCGGACAACATCCGATTGGGTGCAAGAGCGTCATCTGGATTCCGAGCTCCCCTGGATTAACTGCGTGCAGATGTACGGCAAAATCCGTTATGAGTTAAAGAGCCTGGAAATGCACTACGATGTAGTGGTGGTCGATTGCGGTGGCCAGGATAGCGTGGCTTTGCGCTCTGCCATGGTGGTTGCCAGCCATGTATTGCTGCCTTTGCGCCCCAAGCGTCGTGATTTAAAAACACTGGAACATCTTGAAGATCTGGTCAGTGCCTGTAATGTAGTCAACCCAGAGATGATTGTTGGCTGCGTGATGACTCAGTGCCCATCGCTGCCCAACCAGGCGAACCGAATTCTGGATGCCAAAGAGGTCTGCAAATCGTTTAATTTACGGGTGCTTGAGTCCATTACCTACAGCCGCAATATATACGATGATAGCGAAGAAAAGGGCTTATCCGTGATGGATATAGACCCCCAGGGTAAGGCTGCTGTTGAAATTCGCGATATGATTACTGAACTGTTGTCGATGAAGGCGATACAAGAAGATGGGTCTGAGGGATCTGAGAAAAAAGTCTACGCCGTCTGAAAAACCAAAAGTCAGCGTAGACGACTTTATAGAAGATGCAAACAACTATGCCATGGGGTTGCCCAAGGTCGTGAGTTTGCGCCAGCAATTGCCGGATGAAGAGCAAGGCCCGCGCTTGCCGATGCGCCATGCCACCTTCACCTTAAGCCCTGAAGCAATTGAAGCACTGAACCAGCTAAGTGAACTGACTGGAGAAGCCAAATCTAAGATTGTGCGACATCTGGTCTTGCAAGCCATCCAGCAAACCAGCACCAGGCCAGATGTCGTGGTTGAACCGGTGACACCACCGCCGGAAAAAACCCGGTCAGGCAGCTAGCTCAATTACAACTGCTGGCTTAAGCAGGCATAAGCAATGTCAAAAGCTCCCTGCTGAAAGCCTTTTAAACCAGTTGCTTTAAAATCTATCGGTAACGGGTGACGGCTTAACTGCTCTTTGACCTGAGTACCAGACATCAGTTGTACCTCGATACCTTCAATCAACTGCAAGGCTGCTTCTATCTTGAACCCAATGGCCCCACCGGCAAACTTGCCTTTTTGCGGGCGCTCCCGAATCACCACTTTTTCTACCCGGTAATCCTGCAGAAACTTTTTCAGGGTAAATTGAAACTTCTGTACCGACTCTGCATCTTTGTCCTGCAACAGAGCAAAGCGCTGCTGACGACAATCCGGCAGTTCAAACAGCCCCTGATCCAATACCATCAGGCAGATAATGGCTTCATTGCTTTTTATCTCTACGCCACAAACACGCATTGTAGTCTCCGTCTATCAAGTTTATTTGATGTACCTCAAGCTTAGTTCCGCGTCAGCATGTCATACTGGCTTTCGATAATGCTACAAGCTTTGCTCAGTGGCTCACCAAAAAGTAAGGGATTAAAATCGCGATCGATGCAATATCGCTGACGAAACTTCAACAGCTCCTCTTTTGAAGATGCCGCTTTGCTGAGCTGGGCCCGCTGACCTTCGCCTAACTCACGGCCTAGCTGTTGAAACAGATTATCGACATTTCGTAATGCCTGAGCTTCGCCTGCCCGACTGGCAGAGCCAGCAAAGCTGACCAGCCAACCATACAACTGCTCTTTGTATGGGCTGATACGAGGATGATCGGAAAAAGTCGCCAGCAATAAAATCACCAGTAGTATCAGCAGCAGTTTTTTCATTGTTAGGTTCTTCATCAAATAACCGATGCTGGCATGATACCTGATCCGATCGACATCTGTCTTGTCAGTGATTATGAAAAGCGGTTGTTCCTCAACAAAGCACAAAATCATAATCTGAAATGGTATACTGTGCATCCGATGCACCCCAGGATCGAGGTTCGTGTGACAGATAAAATTGATGTGAAAAACATTCCGGTCGATGTGCAACTTCATAAGCCAGATCCCAGGCAGCCAAACCGCTACCCCTCGCGTGATCGTATCTATGTCCGGGCCGTTAAAGGCTTGCACCAGATGCTGCGCCGCTACATGGGCTTTTTCTTTATGGGGCTGTTTATGCTGCTGCCCTGGCTGCGGTATAACGGTGAGCAAGCCATCTTGCTGGATATTGCCGAGCAAAAATTTACCATTTTCGCGCTGACTTTATGGCCACAGGATTTCACCATTCTCGCCTGGCTGTTTATTATCGCCGCCTACGCACTGTTTTTTGTTACCACCTTTTATGGCCGGGTCTGGTGCGGCTATTTGTGTCCGCAATCGGTCTGGACCTTTATTTTCATGTGGTTTGAAGAAAAAATTCAGGGCAGTCGCAATCAGCGTATGAAGCTCGATCAACAAGCCTGGAGTGCGGCGAAGTTTACCAAAAAGTTTCTGACGCACCTTTGTTGGGTCGCTTTTGCCTTGCTCACATCGCTGGTGTTCGTCGGATACTTCACGCCCATTGACCAACTGGTCTTGAATTTCTTCACGCTGCAAGCCGGCTTCTGGGCGACTCTCGCCGTGTTGTTTTTTACCTTCTGTACCTATGGAAATGCCGGCTGGATGCGGGAAATCATGTGTACCCATATGTGCCCGTATGCCCGCTTTCAATCGGCTATGTTCGATAAAGATACCTTTACGGTCAGTTATGATGCCAAGCGGGGAGAAACTCGCGGGCCGCGCAGCCGCAAAGATAAAGACTATCAGGAGAAAGGCCTGGGTGACTGCATAGACTGCAACCTCTGCGTCCATGTCTGCCCGACCGGTATCGATATCCGCAATGGCTTGCAATACGAGTGCATCAATTGCGGTGCCTGCATTGATGCCTGTGACGATACCATGGAAAAAATGGGCTACCCGAAAGGCCTGATTAGTTACACCACGGAAAATCGACTGCAGGGTAAACAAACCCATATTTTCCGTCCCAAGCTGGTCGGCTATTTTGCTGTCTTGGTGGTGGTCTGTCTGGCATTTGCC
>JAIUMG010000232.1 GCA_022565655.1 Alkalimonas sp. | reverse complement strand
ATTTACCGACGAATGAGGCTGAGCGTTTAAAAGCATTGCAACAAACTGGTTTGCTGGATACTGCCAGTGAGCCGCGTTTTGATCGACTCACCGCTTTGGTGCAGCAATGTCTGCAAACTGAGATTGTATTGATCTCACTGGTCGATAAAAGCAGGCAGTGGTTTAAATCCCGTCAGGGGCTTGAAGCCTGTGAAACGGGCCGGGATATTTCTTTTTGTGGCCATGCGATTTTAGGCGAGGATATTTTTCAGGTGCCGGATGCCAGCCTGGATGTCCGTTTTGCCGATAACCCCCTGGTGACTGGGCCACCTAATATTCGTTTTTACGCCGGAGCACCGTTAAACATAGATGGCTTCAATATTGGCACTCTCTGCGTGATAGACAGTCAGCCACGTGCATTGAATGAGCAAGAGCAGCAGATAGTGCGGCAATTTGCTGACGCTATTCAACAGGAAATTCAGGATCGCTTGCAAGAGCAAGCACATAATCAACTGGCAGAGCGTGAATTGCGTTATCGCTCTGTACTGGAAGGAACTTGTATTGCTACCTGGGAGTGGAATGTACAAACCGGTGCTACTATTTTCAATGAGCGCTGGGCTGAAATTGTAGGCTACACGCTGGAAGAGCTCGCGCCCATCAGCATTGAAACCTGGGCTGCTCTGGCGCACCCAGATGATCTAAAGCAGTCGAGTGTTTTATTAGAGCAGCATTTTCAGGGGGAGCTGGATTTTTACGATGTCAAGTGCCGGATGAAACACAAAGCGGGTCATTGGGTCTGGGTGCATGATCGCGGCCGGGTGGTCAGTTGGACAGACGATGGCAAGCCTTTGATGATGTATGGCACCCATGCCGATATCACCGAGCAAAAGCAAGCCGAACAGCAACTGCAAGATCAAAAGTGGTTGTTTGAACAAATCCTGGAGCAAACTATGGCTGGCTACTGGGATTGGTATATTCAGGACAATACCGAGTATCTGAGTCCGTCTTTCAAAATGATGTTTGGTTATCACGATGATGAGATGGAAAATTCCCCCGAAGCCTGGCAAAAAATAGTTTTCCCGGACGATCTCCCTAAAATACTGACTTCTTTTGAGCAGCATATCGCCAGCCGAGGGGTGACTCCCTTTGATAATGTGGTGCGTTATCGGCATAAAAATGGCTCCACGGTTTGGGTTCGCTGCCTTGGTAAAGTGATTGAATGGTCTGCGGACAACAAGCCCATCCGCATGGTGGGTAGCCACATGGATTTGACTCAGGAAATGCAGGTGCGGCAGGCTCTACGAGAAAGTCGAGATCAGTTTCAGACTTTGGTAGCGAATATCCCTGGTATCACTTACCGTTGCCTGGCTGATAAGCACTGGACCATGGTGTACATGAGTGGCAGCATTGACCCTTTATCCGGTTATCCGGCCAGTGACTTTATTCAGAATAAAGTACGCAGCTATGCCAGTGTTATACATCCGGAAGATAGCCAGCGATTGGAAGATGAGATCGCCAAAGCCGTCGCAGAAAAAAACAGTTGGTCATTTCAGTACCGGGTGCTGCATAAAGACGGCTCTGAGCGCTATGTCGAAGAGCGTGGCATGGGTGAATACAACGAAGATGGTAGCCTGCGCTACCTCGATGGTTTCATTCTCGATGTGACCAATGAAAAAACATTAAAGCGACAGCTACTCAAGCTAGCGGAGCAGCTTCCAGGTGTGGTCTATCAGTTCCAGCAATGGCCGGATGGCCGTTCCGGCTTCCCTTACGCCAGCGCCAATCTAAAAAAAATTTATGGGGTGAGCCCGGAAGAAGCCAAAGCAGATGCCAGTCAGGTGTTTCAGTGCATCCTGCCTGACGATTTATCAGCTTTGACAGATAGCATTGAGCGCTCCAGAGTGGAGTTGTCTTTATGGCAACATGAATATCGGGTGGTTAACCAGCGAGGCGATTTCATTTGGCTCTCAGGCCGAGCCATGCCTGAAGCGATGCCGGATGGCAGTGTGCTGTGGCATGGTTATATCTACGATATTACCGAAACGAAGCAGCATTATTTGGCTTTGGAGCAGGCCAATGAGCAGTTGCATCTGGCGCAGCAACGCTTGGAGTTATCCAGCCAGCAAGCGCAAATCGGTTACTGGCAGGCTTCACTAAAAACCGGGGCGCTGTGGTGGTCGCCGATGATCTATGACCTGTTTGGTTTTGATGAAGCAACGACAGAACCAAGCGTAGCATTGTTTCAAAGTACCGTGCATCCAGATGATACTCATTTGGTTACTGCCAGTGAAGAGCGAGCAAAGCACACTGGCTTACATGATGTTGTGCACCGAATTATCCGTCCTGATGGTGAGATCCGCTGGGTGCATGAACTGGCACAAATGTTCCCAGAAGCGGATAACCCCGAGCTGATGATGATTGGCTCAGTGCAGGATGTAACGGAGCGGATGCGGTTGCAACAGATGAAAGATGACTTTATTTCTACAGTGAGTCATGAGCTCAGAACGCCGCTAACCTCGATTAATGGAGCTTTGAAGCTATTGCAGGCGACGCAAAGCACTATGCTGAATGAAAAAGGCCAGAAGTTGCTTGAGATTGCTGCCAGTAATAGCGGGCGTTTGCAGCACTTAATCAATGACTTATTGGATATTGAAAAACTGATTGCGGGTAAAATGTCATTTGAACTCGAATCACAAGGTATCTTGCCTATTTTGCAGCAAGCCATGGCCGATCATTCTACCTATGCCGAAAAATCAAATTTAACCTTGTTGCTTGACGTTTATGAGCCTGCAAAGCAAGCTCATGTGTTAATCGATAAGCATCGTTTGCAGCAAGTGCTGGCTAACTTACTTTCAAATGCGATGAAGTATTCACCCGTCAATGGCAATGTGGTGGTTCAAGCTAGCGTTGTGCAACAACAACTTGAAATTGCCGTGCAAGATCAAGGAAGTGGGGTGCCATCTGCTTTTGTCGATAAACTATTTCAGCGCTTCTCTCAGGCAGACGCCAGCAGTGCCAAAGAAAAAGGTGGGACGGGTTTAGGCTTGGCACTATGCAAAGAGCTGGTCGAAGGAATGCAGGGCAGTATTGGTTTAGATTGCAGCTACCACCAAGGTGCGCGTTTTTACGTGCGCTTTCCACTGCAATCATCATTGGGTTGCGAGCGGTAGGAGGCGAAGTGGTATCCAGTAAAAAAACAGGTGAAAATCAGCAGCGTTATGTCGTCTTACAGCAACGGTTTATTGGGACTCTTTGCGGCAAAGCAACAAGATTGCTTGAGGCTACCAGGCAGTTAGCTGAGGGCGAAGATACACAATTGGCCGCAGTTATTGCTGATAGCCACCAGCTTGCAGGCTCCTGTGGTACCTTTGGGCTGCATGAGCTAGGAAAAGCGGCCAGACAGATAGAGCAGCTGGCGCTTGGTTTGGAAAAATCCCCGACATTAAAGCAACGTCACTTACGAGAACTTGTTGCCAAAGCAGAGCACTTCACACAAAGCGTCGATAGCCTTATTTCAGGTGGTGTCGCTGAGAAAGCCAGGCAGCCTGTCGTAGTAAATGAAACCAACCAGCTTTGGTTATTGTTGGATAACCAAAAATTAAAAGACGAACTGAGCTCGCAGCTTAGCGCATTTGATTATCAAATCCGAGCATTCAGCGATTTTGATGCTTGCTTGCTAGCCTTAAAACAAGAAAGCCCAGCACTTGTCTACTGTACCTTAAGCCTCGATAGTGACGACAGTACAGTATTTGAGCACACTGATTTGCTGGAAGCACTGCAAGTCAAGGGTATTCCTTGGATGCTTTATACAACGACGGATGACTTTGACTTGCGTATTCAGGCGGCTCGTTATCAGGCACGGGCTTTTTATGTGTCGCCTTTAGATATACCTGCTATGTTGGGGCGGATTACCGAATTGATGCAACTTACATCCCAACAAAAGGGACGGGTGTGCATTATGGATGATGATGCGCTTTTAGCTGAGCATTACGCTCTTACCTTACAAGCTGCGGGTATTGATTGCATGGTGTTAACCGAGCCTAAAACTATCATCCAGGATATTTTGCATTTTCAGCCTGAGCTTATCCTGATGGATTTGCATATGCCTACCTACACCGGGCCGGAGCTGGCTGGGGTTATTCGTCAACATGATGCTTTAAAAAGTTTACCGATCGTGTACTTATCAGCAGAGCAGGATCAAGCTCAACAACTTAAAGCCATGGCGTTTGGTGCTGATGATTTTTTGACCAAGCCTATCAGCGAGCAACAACTGGTTAAGGCTGTTAAAGTTCGACTAACACGCAGTCGTGAACTGCGTGATTTGATTGAGAAAGATAGCTTAACTGGTTTAATCAAGCACAGTGCCATTAAAGAAGCGGCTCAACTTGAGTTTGAGCGTTCAAAGCGAAGTGATAAACATTTTAGTTTGGTAATGCTGGATATCGATCATTTTAAAGCCGTTAATGACCAATACGGCCACGCCATTGGTGATGTGGTTATCACCACATTGGCGACTCTACTACAGCAGCGTATTCGCCGCACCGATAAAGCAGGTCGTTATGGTGGTGAGGAGTTTGTTTTAGTGCTGCCAGAATGTTCCAGCGATGATGCACTGCTGATGCTGCAAGCGATGCTGGATAGTTTTCGCAGTATTGCTTTTCACGCATTGGGTCATGATTTTCATTGTAGCTTTTCAGCGGGTATAGCATGCAGCGATTCAGGCTTTCCTGATTCAGAGACTATGCTAAATGCTGCGGATGAAAAGCTCTATCAAGCGAAATCGCTTGGCCGAAATCGAGTTATTGCCTAGACTACAGCTTTTTGCCCCGCTGTGCGGGAGCTTCTGGGTTCTATTATGGTACTGATGATTGATAATTACGATTCCTTTACCTGGAATCTGGTGCAGTACTTTCAGCAGTTAGGTCAGCAGGTGCTGGTGCGGCGCAACGATGCCATTGATGTGGCCGGTATTGAACAGTTAGCACCGGATTACCTGGTTATTTCTCCGGGGCCTGGCACCCCTGATGATGCCGGTATCTCAATGGCCGCGATCCGGCATTGTGCTGGTAAGCTGCCCATTCTGGGAGTTTGCTTAGGGCATCAAGCCATCGCTCAGGCTTATGGTGCTAAAGTAATACGAGCTCGTCAGGTAATGCATGGCAAGAATAGTTGGATCCATCACCTTGGCACTGAGCTGTTTGCTGATGTACCCAATCCACTTAGCATTACCCGCTATCATTCGCTGGTGGTGGATGCCAACAGCCTTCCGGCTGAGTTTGAGTGCCTGGCCTGGACGCTAAGGGATGATGGCAGTAAGGATGAATTAATGGCCTTTCGACATCACACGTTGCCATTGTACGGGGTGCAATTTCATCCGAGAGAATCGCCTCTGGATGAAATT
>JAIUMG010000231.1 GCA_022565655.1 Alkalimonas sp. | reverse complement strand
CTCGTCCTTACCTTACAGCGCAAATTAATCGGTTATTCATCCCAACCTGTTTGGCTGGTCATCTCCTCTGTGACCAGCTTTTTTTATTCCACTTGCAAGCAATAACCGAGGCCGCGTCTGGTATGCAATAATTTAACGGGATAGGCTTCATCAATTTTCTTGCGTAACCGGGCCATGTACACATCAACAATATTGGTGAGTGGGTCTTCGTTCAGCCCCCAAACATTCGTTAAGATCCGTTCGCGGCTATAGACCTTGCCACTATTGCTCATCAGCAATTCCAGAATGCCAAGCTCTTTGGCAGTTAATGAAATGGGCTTGCCGGCACGCTGTACCCGCATGCTATCCAGGTCAAGCAGAAGATCTGCCACCTGCAGTTGGCGTGATTGCTCAACGAATGCCTCTCTTTTTGCCAGGGTTTCAATTCTGGCCAGTAACTCTTCAAAGTGAAACGGTTTACCTAAATAATCATCAGCTCCGGCACGCAGGCCTTTGACCTTTTCCTCGACTTCAGAGAGGGCGGATAAAATTAAAATACGGGCGGGTACTTTTTGGGTACGGAGCTGTTGGCATAGCGTCAGCCCATCCAGCTGTGGCAGCATGCGATCCAGCACGATGACATCCGGCTCGAATTGCCGCGTTATTTCAAGAGCATTCAGGCCATCTTGCAGCAGCAGGGGGAGGTAACCTTCCGCTTTTAAACCGCGCGATAAAAAGCTGCCGACTTTTTCATCATCTTCAATAATCAGTATTTTCATATTGGGTTCCGCTAAACAGTGGCAAACTAAGGCGAACTGTCGTTCCTTTGGGCTGGTTGGCTTGCAATGCTATGGTGCCATCGTGCGCTTCCATGATGGTTTTGGCAATACACAGGCCTATGCCTAAACCATCTGGCCTGGCAGTCCGCGCTTCTGCCCCTCTGAAGTGCCGCTGAAACAGCTGCGTTTGATCGTCTGAGTTTAGGCCAATGCCTTGATCGCTTAAGTCCAGCAGCAGTTCGTTGTCGTTCAATGCAAGGGTCAATTTTAATTGGCGGTTTGTCGCCGCGTATTGCTGCGCATTGTCGGTGATAATTCGCAGCACGCTGGCGAATTTCTCTGCGTCAAGAAGTAGCCATGAGTCGTCGGGACTTTCCGGCGGCGTTATCAGTTCCAGTTGAAAGTGACTACTCAGTTGTTGTTGCACGGTAGTGGTTGCCAGTGCACAAAACGCTGGTAAGGTGATGCGTTTTAAGTTGACCTGCAGCAAACGCTCATCGCCCCGGGCCAGTAACAGCAAATCTTCAATCCGCCTACTTAATTGCTGGCTGGCTGCCAGAATCCGACCAAAGGCCTCTTTATATTCTGTGCTGTCTTTGTCTTTGCCTCGCAGGCTGATTTCAGCTTCACCCTGAATGCTGGTTGCTGGCGTGCGCAATTCATGGCTGATATCGGTCAACAATTGTTTTTGCCGCTGTTCAGCTTCATGCAGCTGCGCCAGTGCCTGTTGCAGTTCTGCGGTACGTGCCTGCACTCGTTGCTCGGTAGCAAGCTGGCTTTGTTTTTCCTGGCGGGCAAAATCTTCGATGTAACCCGACATCAGGTTGAACTGGCGGGCCAGCTCGGCAAACTCAGAGGGCCCTTGCTGCTGGATACGATGGGCAAAGTTTCCTTGCTGCAACTGTTTGGTGCCATCCAGCAATCGTTGTAGCGGCTGGCTTAAAGCTCTGGATAAATGCCAGCCGATAAAAATAGCAAATAGCAGGCCAGCCAGGCTAATCAGCAGCATGGTGTGCTGTACCTGTTGTACCGCAGACAACGCATCCGCTTCGGTGCTGCTGGCGCGTTCTTTCTGTTCTGCTATAGCTTGCTGCAACAGCGCAGACAGATCGGTGTCCTGAAACTTATCAAACAGGCTAATCAGGGTACGCCAGCGCTCAAGATCATCTTGATAAGCGGCAATTTCGCGGGTTTTCAGTGCGTGTTCCAGAGTATGCAGGTTGGATTGAAGCAGCGAAATCACTTTGACTTGCTGCATAATGAGTTGCAAGTCTTGTTCGCTGGTGCTGTAGAGCTGATCGCGAATGGCCAGTTGATCCAAGGTTTGTAGCTGTTGCTGCATTCGGCTAAACAGGGTATCGCGAAAGCCGGTGTTTGCATCCTCGGTGAGTAGATATTCCGCCAACCAGACCTTTAACCGTTGTTTGTCGGCCCGCAGGGAAATAAACTCCGACAGCATTTGATTGGCAATTCGGTTGCGTTTGGTGTGAAACTCTGAGTTCTGATGTGCCCAAAAACCAATACTGGAGAGCAGCAGGATAATGCCGACCAGAATACAAAGCGAGACAATCAGTTTGCGGAGATACATCGGTATAACCCAGATAACACTTTACTGAGCAGTATATGGGCTTTTACACCACAGATCATGAATAGCAGGTTAATTTCAGCCGCTAGCCTACATAGCAATAAAGCATCTATACTTAAGCTTCAGGATTGAGTTGGCTAAGGGCGATTGTATGGTGTTCGGTGTGGTGGGGCTAGTAACCTGGCTCACAGTGGTGTCGGCTGGTTCTTCGGAACCGGAAGTTTTTTCTCTGAACCTTTACACGGAAGAATATGCACCCTGGAATTACAGCATCGAAGGCAAAGTGATCGGTATCAATACCGATTTGATTCAACTGGTATTGGATGATCTGGGATATGCAGGGCGCTTTGAAGTGATGCCCTGGGGGCGTGCACAGCGTTTTGCTCAAACTCAGCTGAACACCTGCTTTTTTTCTGCAGCTCGAACGGCGGAGCGGGAGGATATGTATCAGTGGGTTGGCCCTTTGAGCCAAGAACATGTTCAACTCTTCTCGTTGGATCCTGAGCAACCTGAACTTCCTGATCTGTCCTCAGCACACCAATACAGGATAGGGGGGCAGGCGGAGGATGCTTATACTGACTTTGCAGTCAGTCAGGGGTTACGCATCGAGCGGGTGACTGAGATATCCGTTAATTTGGCCATGTTGCAGGCTGATAGAATAGATCTTTGGCTGGCAGGCTCCATCGGCGGCCCTTATATTGCTTCGCGTCTTGGCATGCCGATATACCCAGTGGCAACCAGCGATCAAGCGTTTGAGCTATGGATGGCCTGTCATCCAGATATCGAACAAATAATCATTGAGAAATTGAATGACCGCCTGAAGCGCCTGAAAGCCGATGGCATGCTGAAGTCGATTGTTCAACGCTATCGCTAAAGGAGTGCTAGAACGTGCCCTAGAACACCGGATCCAAGGTCAGCAACAACCGTGGTTCAGGACTGGCCGGTGATCGGTGGCTGATGGCGTAACAGGCACTGTCTTCCCAACCGCTGCCTTTAAGCAGGGCAATATCACCGCACTGCAGTTGCTGAGTCGGCTCTTTAGCCTGAACCGGGCCAGCATGCCATTCGGTGGCGGGACCGGCATAGCTGCTGACCAGCCGGCATAGCAGATGATCGGTATGAAATTTTGGACACATTGGTTGGTTCAGTACCCGTAGACGCAACCCGACTTGCTGGCAATCCATCAGGCAGGCAAACATCTCAGCAATCTGTACCACATCAGCGATAAAGTGTGCTTGACCAGGCCCACCGGGGAGCAGGCTGGTTAAATCAGTGTTTATATCGCGGATCGGCAGCATCTGTTGCAAAGGTAATGGCAGTTCGTTCAATAATAGCCGGCTGTAGCTTATCAAGGGCTCTGCTAGCTGGCGTTGCCAGACGGCTAAATTTACATCCGGTTCAAAAATACTGGTCAATATCTCTGGCTGTGGGCTCAGGCATTGACGGGCAGTGCCTATGGCTGGGCTGATGGATTCTGGCTTGAAGGAGCTATAGCTGATCATGCCAGCTCCTCGATTTCTGCCGATTGAAAAGGATTGTCCAGCTGCTGCCAACCAGATTCGCCCAAGGCCAGTTCTGCATCGGTTAGCAGTGCATTATCAAGTTGCGCCAGCATGTTGGCTTTATCCAATTGCTGACCAATAAATACCAGCTCTTGGCGGCGGTCACCAAAAGGTTGTTGAAATTGCTCCAAAATAGCAGCCTGGCTTTCATCATCATCAGGCCATTCGTCCCGGGGTACTGCTTGCCAGAACAAACCAGCCATGCCATAGCGGGCTATGCCGCCAGCCTGGTGCCACTGCCAGGCAAACTCGGGTGTTGCTGCCAGCCAGAAATAGCCTTTCGAGCGGATTAAGCGGCCTGTTGGCCACTCCTGATGCAAAAAAGCATGAAAGCGCGCCGGATGAAAAGGGCGTCGAGCGGTATAACTAAAACTGCTGATGCCGTACTCTTCGGTCTCAGGTTGATGCTCGCCTCGCAGCTCCTGCAGCCAGCCAGGAGCTTGCGCCGCTTGTTCAAAGTCAAACAAGCCGGTATTGATGATACGCTCAAGCGGCACCTGACCATGCCGTGCCACTAATTGCTGCGCCCTTGGGTTTAAGCTTTTCAAAATCGCCTGTAAAGTCGCCAATTGCTCAGGGCTGACCAGATCCGTTTTGCTTAGCACCAGTACATCGCAAAACTCAACTTGTTCAATCAGCAGATCGGCTACACTGCGCTCATCGTCTTCGCCCAGGCTTTCCCCGGTAGTCGCCAGATCATTGGCTTGCTGGTAATCCTGCAGAAAGTTGACGGCATCCACCACGGTGACCATGGTATCAAGCCGGGCACTATCGCCTAAGCGGCTGCCATCTTCGTGTTCAAAGGTAAAGGTTTCGGCAATGGGTAAAGGCTCAGAAATACCGGTCGATTCAATCACCAGATAATCAAAGCGGCCTTCGCGGGCCAGATTGCCAATCTCCAATAGCAAGTCTTCGCGCAGGGTGCAACAGATGCAGCCATTACTCATTTCAACCAACTTTTCTTCAGCACGATTCAGGCTGACGTCTTTGTTGATTTGCGCTGCATCGATATTGATCTCACTCATATCATTGACGATAACAGCGATGCGCAGCCCTTCGCGATTATGCAGAATGTGGTTCAGTAAGGTGGTTTTACCGGCACCCAGAAAACCAGATAGCACAGTGACCGGTAAAGGTGCTGAAGGTGAAGATAAAGTGGTCATAGCTACCTCAGTTTATGTGATGGTATAACATTGCAATGGTAGCATGCTGGCGTGCAGTGTCCAGCTCAATCATTGAACAATGAGATCCTGAGGTTGGCAAGCTGCAGGGCAGGTGATCAGTCCCTGCAGCTTAATGATTAGGATCAAAAACCCAGTGGAATGCCGAAACTAAAGAAGCCGACCAGCAGTGCAATCCATACCAGCATAAAGGCGATGGAGTAGGGCAGCATCATGGCAATCATCTCGCCAAAACTCAGCTCTGGGTTGTACTTGCGCATAAAGGCCAGAATGATGCCAGCGTAGCTCATCATCGGGGTGATGA
>JAIUMG010000230.1 GCA_022565655.1 Alkalimonas sp. | reverse complement strand
TGATGGCCTGACCAAGCTCGGCGGTGAGTCGAAAGCGCCAAAGCATCTGGAGTCGTTCTGTGGCTGTTTCGTTAACTTTGTGTTTGCCATCAGCAGCCAGTTTGCCGGTGCTGTTGCTACCGTCGAGTTTCTGACCTACTTCGACTACTTTGCCCGTAAAGACTATGGCGATAACTACCTGCAAACCCACCCTAAACTAATCGCCAATCACTTACAGCATGTGGTCTATGCATTGAACCAGCCTGCCGCCGCCCGTGGCTATCAAAGCGTGTTCTGGAATATTTCGGTGTACGATCAGCATTACTTCGACAGCATGTTCGGCAGCTTTGTGTTCCCGGATGAGGAGTTTAGCAAACCAGACTGGCACTCGGTGGGTGCACTGCAGCACTTTTTCCTCGATTGGTTTAATGAGGAGCGCAAAAAAACCATTCTGACCTTCCCGGTGGTCACGGTAGCCATGCTAACCGAGCAAGGCCAGTGTAAAGATCAGCACTTTGCCAAAAGCATGGCCAGGCAGTTGGCCAACGACAGCTCCTTCTTTGTCTATCTGTCGGACAATGCCGACTCATTAGCCTCTTGCTGCCGGCTGCGCAGTGAGATCAGCGATAACACCTTTTCTTACTCGCTCGGTGCTGGCGGGGTCGCCACCGGCTCCATCAATGTGATTACCGTCAATATGAACCGGCTGGTACAGGATGGCCGCGATCTGACCACCGAAATCGACAAGATCCACAAGTACCAGGTAGCCTACCGCAAGCTGATGGAGGAGTATTTGGCGGCTGGTTTACTCACCGTGTACGACGCTGGTTTTATTTCGCTGGATAAGCAATTTCTGACCATCGGCATCAATGGCATGGTAGAAGCCGCTGAATCTCAGGGGCTGGTAGCCAGCAACAACCCGGAGTACATTGCTTTTGTTCGTAAGCAGCTGAAAATTATTTTTGATGCCAATAAAGCCGCCAAAGCCAAATACGGCTATCTGTTTAATACCGAATTTGTGCCGGCAGAAAACCTGGGGGTGAAAAATGCAAAATGGGATAGAGAAAACGGCTACCAGGTACCGCGCGATTGCTACAACTCTTACTTTTATGTGGTAGAGGATGAGCAGACCAACGCGCTGGATAAATTTCAGTTGCATGGCAAAGAGCTGCTGGATTACCTCGATGGTGGCTCGGCGCTGCATCTGAATCTGGATGAAAAACTGGATGAAGACGGCTATCTGGCGATGCTGAATATCGCCGCCCATACCGGCTGCAACTACTTCTGCGTGAATGTGAAAATTACCATCTGCAACCAGTGTGAGGCCATTGATAAACGCACCCTGCACCACTGCAACAGTTGCGGTAGCCTGGATGTCGATCACGGCACCCGGGTGATTGGTTACTTAAAACGAGTATCGGCCTTTAGCAGCGGTCGACGCAAAGAGCATGCGCTGCGTCATTATCATCGCACCTCCCAGAAAAACAGTGCTGTAGATAACCTGGCACAAACCGAGCTGGCTTGAGTATCGACCCTGTTGGCCGTTACGGGCGGCAGGGTTAATTTTACCATGCACGGTATAAAAGACCCGACTCGGCAAGGTATTATAAACCCACCACCAAATAAACCCATTAATAATCAATGATATAACTCCTGGCATTATCCTTGTACTGTATCGGTATTACTCAATCAATTCAGACACGAGGAGGCGGCCATGTCCCCTATTATCAAACGCTTGTATTGGGCAGCCAATACGGGTTTAGCCGTAAGCCTTAGTTGCTTTGTTGCAGCTACGCTGGTGAGTTACCCTTATGCCGAACACTTTAGCATGGCACAACAACTTACCGGCCATATCAGCATGATCCTGTTTGCCACCACATTAAAAATATCGTATGTCGTGCGTTGCGTAGCACTTTATTCCTCAGGGGAAGAAGTCCGCTAACCTACCTAAAATGAGGTAGCGCCTACCATTATTAATCCATCGGCATGCAGCTATGCTCCTGCTACACTGCACTTAATATTTGCTCTGTCTGGCTTTCGTTCAGACAAGGTGATGACCTATACAGGAAGCAGCGATGATAGAAACCTACTCACAATTTATCGAAATGGCCACCCAACAATCAGAACCACAACGTCTGTTGTTTGTGCTGACCAAAATGCAATTGGCAAAAGAAGCCACGGATGAACAGCGCCAACGGTTTGAGCAGGGTAACGGCGGTTATCTGGAACCAGTGCTATGCGTGGATAAACTGCCGGAAGAAGTGACCGACTTCACTGCTTTTGTCGAAGAATCCAAACGAACCGAACTAGGTTGGGATATTGCTTTTATCACCAGCATGGACGGCCGCGGCGGCTTCCCGCCCAACTCCGACCAGGCTGAGCAACCATTAAAGCTGATGGTGCAGCGTATCGAAGCAGGCCAGGTAGCCAGCTTTCTGGCAGTGAATAAACAAGGTGAGTTATTGCAGTTTCAGTAAAAGCTTACCCAAACAGCATCGGTTTGGTCGTGGCCAGATGAAAAATTGCTGCCAACAAGGCCAGCGCTAACACAGCAAAACCAATTCGCATCCCTTTAGGCCTGGTTTGCTTTAGCGCCACCATGCCTGCCCCTATGTAACCAAACAGCAGCACAATTTTCAGCGCCAGCCAGCCATGACTAAACAGCTGCCAGGGCCCAACAAACAGCAACGCCAAGGCAAATACCAGCAGCAAAGTATCATTGATATGCGGGATAAAACGCAGCGGTGTCTGGCGCCAGCCAGGCTTGCCAAGCGCATCCAGCACCAGGCGTAAAGTAAACAGCAGCGCCGTCAGGTAAGCAAACAGCATATGCAGATGCTTCATCGGAACATAGTATTCCATGGGGTTCCTTATACGTTTAAATTAACCTACCTGCTTTACTACCATTTCCGGTACCGCTTGCGCAACTTGATTCATTAATCTTGCCAGTGGTCTTGGCAGGCGTTCGCCCAGCTCTATGGTATCGAGCAGGTTTTTGATGGCCAGCGCCAGTTCGGTATCGCCGAGTAGTGCCAGCTTGCGACGAAAAAACAAGGTATCCGGGTCGGCTTGCTGGGTAATGAGCCGCAGTAAATCGCTACTGATGGCGCGAAACAGCACATCTTCGCTATCCTGCTGCGCCGTGACGCGCAGCCGCTTGTTGTGTAATTGCAGATAAAACTGAAACTGCAGATCCGGAACTTCGACCTTGACTGTTTTACCGACCAGAAAATCCAACTCGCCTTGCTGCAGTTCAGGCCTGAAAAACAAGTTTAATTGTTGCTCAAGCCCAAAGCTGCTAACGGGCTTAGGCAGGTACTTTAATGCCGTGCCTACCCACAATGGCCCGCGGCCTACCACTTGTTGAATAAGCCATTTTTTATTTATCATTCAATAACTTCCAAAGAATTTATCCGGTACACTGATGATACTGAAATCAATCGCTGCCAGTTTAATCTACATCAAGGTTTTGTGCTTTGCTGACTGTCAGACTGAGCACTAGATCACGCGGGAGTTCGTATGGAATTACTCTGCCCGGCTGGCAGTGTGCCAGCCTTAAAAGCCGCTATTGAACATGGCGCTGATGCCGTTTATGTCGGCTTAAAAGATGAAACCAATGCTCGGCACTTTACTGGGCTGAACCTGGATCAGCTGAAACTCAAAGAAGCCGCCAATTACGTGCATCGCTATGGCCGTAAGTTGCATGTAGCCATTAACACCTTTGCCCACCCACAAAGCTGGCAACGCTGGCAGGATGCAGTAGATAGCGCCGTACGGGCCGGTGCAGATGCGCTGATCCTGGCCGATATCGCCGTACTCGGCTATGCCGCCGAGCGCTATCCAAAGGTGGAGCGACATTTGTCGGTGCAGGCATCGGCCACCAATGCCGCTGCCATCGAGTTTTATCGCCAGTACGATATTTCGCGGGTGGTGCTGCCACGGGTGCTGTCGATGCAACAGGTACGGACGCTGGCGCGCAGTTGCAGCATAGATCTGGAAGTATTTGCCTTCGGCAGCCTGTGCATTATGGCGGAAGGCCGCTGCTATTTAAGCTCCTATTTAACCGGCGAATCGCCCAATACCGCCGGAGCTTGCTCGCCTGCCGCTTTCGTACGATGGGAAGAGCGAGACGAACTGCTGGAATCGCGTTTAAATGACGTCTTGATTGACCGCTTTGCGCCGGATGAAACCGCCGGTTACCCGACGCTGTGTAAAGGCCGTTTTGATGTTGATGGCGAGCGTTACCATGTGCTGGAAGAACCCACCAGCTTAAATACCCTCAGCTTGCTGCCCGAGCTGTACAAAGAAGGCATCGTATCGCTGAAAATTGAAGGCCGTCAGCGCAGCCCGGCCTATGTAGCTCAGCTGACCAAAGTCTGGCGCCAGGCCATCGATACCTTACTGCAAGACCCAGAGCACTTCGCCGTGCAAGCCAACTGGCAACATGTACTGGCTAGTCTGTCGGAAGGCAGCCAGACCACCTTGGGCGCTTATCACCGTTCCTGGAAATAAGGAGTCATAAATGAAATTTTCTCTTGGTCCAATTCAATACTTCTGGCCAAAACCCCAGGTGCAAGCATTTTACCGCCAGGCGGCTGAGTCCACTGTGGATATCGTCTACCTGGGTGAAACCGTCTGCAGCAAACGGCGCGAGCTGAAACTGGCCGATTATTTGGCCATCGCTCATCAGCTGCGCGAAGCAGGCAAGCAAGTTTGTTTATCCACCATGACGTTGCTAGAAGCACCATCCGAGCTACGCGAATTGCGCCGGTACTGCGACAATGGTGATTTTCTGGTAGAAGCCAATGATGTGGGCGCCATCCAGATGCTGCAAGAGCAGGGCATAACCTTTGTTTGTGGTCCGGCGATTTCATGTTATAGCCAACATGCATTGCGGCGATTGGTCGGTATGGGTCTGCAACGTTGGGTTGTGCCAACCGAGTTATCGGGGCAATGGCTGCGTGATCTTTTGAGCCAAAGCTGCATTCAGGACATTCGTGATTGCTTTCAAACCGAGCTGTTGGCTTTCGGCCATTTACCATTGGCCTGGTCGGGCCGCTGCTTTACTGCTCGTTCGGAAAATCGTAGCAAAGATCAGTGCGAGCTATGCTGCATCAAGTACCCTAAAGGGCGTAAAGTAACCAGTCAGGATGGCAAACAGATATTTGTGTTAAACGGCATTCAGACTCAATCTGGCGATCGATACAATTTAATAAACCAACTACCAGAAATGCACGACCTGGTTGACATCATCCGGCTGAGCCCGCAGCATGAAGGGACCTTTGACTGGCTGGCAAAGTTTCAAGCCAATCGGCAAGGTCAAGCACCACTCCCCTTACCTAACGGCGATTGCAACGGCTATTGGTTGCAACTGGCTGGTATGGCGGCGTGTTGAGTGTTGAGTGTTGAGTGTTGAGTGTTGAGTGTTGAGTGTTGAGTGTTG
>JAIUMG010000229.1 GCA_022565655.1 Alkalimonas sp. | reverse complement strand
CTTGGTGATCAGCTGATCAGAACCCAGAATCACCTGACCCCAGTTACCGCTGCCCTTATCGGCACCATTGTCGTTTTTGTTGTTGGAATCATGGTAATCCAGCTGTAAACGAAAATCGTCGTGCAGGTGCCAGTCGGCATTAAAGCCAATGGAGCGGGCTTTGACTTCGGTAGTGCCTTTGCTGGCGGTATAAGAACCGTCATTGCCGCTGATATCAGCAAAAATAGCGGTACCTCGCGAATCCAGTTCGTAGGCATTGATATTGCCGCCAAACTCGTTCCAGATCCCCCAGCCAATCACTTCCAGCCCAGTCAGCGCCCGGCTGGCCGTGTAATCCATGGTCAGGGTCAGATCGTCGGTGGGTGCAAACTGCAGCGTTAGCTGACCATTGGTACGTTCGCGTTGCAGATCCTCAATGCTGTAGTTCATGTCTTTCGGGAAGAAATGATTGCCGATCCGGTTGCCGTCAGCATCGAGTGGGCGCGGGTCGATAGCCAGGCCTTCAGCCAGTTCTGGCAATGGCACATTGGCTTGCCAGCCCTGGATATTGGCTTGCTGACGTTGAAAATCACGCCGGTGATGTGAGAACGAAAAAGCGGCACCAAAGCGATCATCCAAAAAGGTGTTGCTGTACACCAGACCAAACTCCGGCGTAATGTTATCACCTTTTTCATTGGAACTATCGTGCAGTGCTTTCCCCATAATGGCAAACTGCTCACCTGGCCGAGCCAGTGGCCGGGTGGTGACAATATTCACCGTAGCACCTAAGCCGCCGCTTGGGTTTTCTGCCCGGGCCGTTTTGTACACTTCCAACGCACTGACACCCTCTGACGACAAGTTTTCCAGGTTGTAGGAGCGGGTAAAACCTGTGCCTGGCATTTGTCGACCATTTAAGGTCACCAGGTTAAACTCGGGACCAAAGCCCCGAACGGTAATTTGGCTACCCTCACCATTGGCCCGACTGACTGAAACGCCGGTGATGCGCTGCAGTGACTCTGCCAGGTTGGTGTCGGGGAACTTACCCATTTCTTCAGCAGAAATGGCATCGACAATGCCTGAGCTCTCACGTTTGAAATCCATTGAGCGAGCTAAACTGCCACGAATACCCCGAACTTCGATGACTTCAATGGCATCGGCTTCCGTGGTTGCACCGTTATCCTCGGCCAATGCGGGTGACAGGACAGCTGTTGACAGTACGACAGAGACAGCTGCTGCGATTCGATTTTTTAAAAATACGTTTGTTTTCATAATCATTCTACTCTTGTCGGCCTGTTTTTAGTTATTGGAAATTTCGACGTTTGCCATGCGATAGACGGCACCCTCGCCACTGCCCCAGGCTGGGAATACCATAATCACATTGATAGCGCTGATATCGAGGCCTGCATCAAACAAGCTTTGCAATGAAAAACTATAATGTTGCCATTCACCAGCGACAGGCGTATTCCCACCCTCTGACAGAGGAAGCTCGACCTCAGTAGATGCACCGATGGATTCGATTTTAAATAACCAGGGTGCGCTAGGGTCGTTTGGCAAGTCGACTATTTTCAGGTCAAAACTAACGGAGCCAGTGGCCAACAGAGCGGTGGCATCAAAGGTGACGTCTTCATCGGCCAGGAAGCCCATCACGGTTGGCTGGCTGCCAATCATAAACTGAGCCGCTGGGCCTTTTTCGTCGTCCATTTCCACCGTAGGGGTCGAGCCACCACAGCAATCCCAGATGCTCCAGTTTGGGTTGACATCAGTGCCAAACAGCACCAGGTTGTTGCCGGTATCGGCATTCGGGTTGTAAATGCGAACATTGTTCATACGGTACACAGCGCCTTCGCCGGTTCCCCAGGCAGGGAAGACCATCAGCACGTCAATGGCACTGATATCCAGGCCAGCATCCGATAAGCTTTGCAGGGTGAAGGTGTAGGTTTGCCATTGTCCGGTCACCGGCTCCTGGCCTGCGTTACCAGCGCTTAAAGGCAGCTCGACGTCTGATGAGGCGTTATCGGCTTCAATTTTAAATAACCAGAATGAATCCGGGTTGGCTGGTGCATCGGCCACTTTGACATCAAATTGCACCACGCCTTCACTAAGCAGGGCGCTGGCATCAAACGGCGAACCGCTTCCAAGAGGCGAACGGTTGTTAAAGCCCATCACAGTTGGCTCTGAACCAATGGCAAATTCAGCGACAATGCCTTGCTCATCATCCATCACTTCGATTGGCGTACTACCACCACAGCAGTCCCACATTGGCCAGTCCAGGTTTTGCTCATTATCGAAGATCACCAGTTCAGGGAAGGTTTGATCCGCGCCAGCGATTTCAACCTCATCCAGCAGATAGACGGCACCTTCGCCAGCACCCCAGGCTGGGAAGACCATCAGCACGTCGATGCCGCTGACATCCAGACCCATATCGGCCAGCATTTGCAGAGGGTAGGTATAGGTTTGCCATTGTCCACTTGCTGGAGCAACACCTTCCAGGCTTTCAGATAATGGCAATTCAACTTCGGTAGAGCCTTCATTGCTTTCCACTTTAAACAACCAGGTTGCATCCGGGTTATTTGGCATGGATGTGACCTTCATATCGAAGCGGATATAACCCGTTTCCAACAAAGGCGAGGCATCAAATGGCGAAGCGCTTCCCGGCTCACTGACAAAGGCGGAGCGACTGATAAAGCCATTGACTGTCGGCTCAGACCCAACCAGAAACTCGAACACGTTACCACGTTCATCGTCTTCGACCAGTTGTGGCGTCGAGCCGCCGCAGCAATCCCAGGCAGGCCAGTTTGGGTTTGGTGTGCCTGCGAAGATGGTCAGGTTTTGTGGTACACCAGTCGATGGTGGTGAAGGAATGGGCGCTTGTCCCTCAACCAGGGTGTCAGCATCTTTATAGCCAGCGCGAACGGTTTCACAGCCTTTGCCGGTAAGCGGGTTGGCAGCACATTCGTACACTCGGACATAATCAATTTCAAATACCTGACCATCGGCAAAGGCGTCGGCATCAATACCCAGGTTATTGACATTCTCCGGCCAGTTGCCACCCACAGCCAGGTTTAAGATCAGATGAAAGCGTTGATCAAAAGGTGCATTGTTGTATTGCACTTCCAGATCACCGGTCACTTGATTGAAATACTCAGCAAACCAACCGCGATGCGCCAGACCGACGACTTCACCCCGGCTGTTCTTACGTACCTGTGAGGCCATCTGAGTTTGATACAGATAGTCATCGACATACCAGCGAATTTCACCTTCCTGCCACTCAATGGCATAGGTGTGGAATCCATCAGCGGGGTTTGCGCCATCTGGCAGGGTGTACTCTTTGCCGGAATAGACATTATTCGGCCAGTCACGACCGTAATGCAGGGTGCCGTGCACGCGGGACTCAACATTACCGTCTTCATCGGCTACTTTCAGGTTCACCGCTTCGACAATGTCAATCTCGCCAGATTTAGGCCAGCCACCGTATACATCATCGGTGGGCATCATCCAGATGGCGGGCCAGCTGCCCTGGCCATAGGGCATTTTAGCGCGTACTTCAATACGGCCATAGGTCCAGTCGCCCTGATACTTGGTATTCAGGCGAGCGGAGGTGTATGGTTTAGGAGCACCTTCCTCAGCCGGAAGCGCGACAATTTTTAGAGTGCCGTCAGAGACATAAGCATTTTCTGGGCTGTCGGTATAGCATTGCTGCTCATTGTTGCCACCACCACGGCAATCGACTTCAAAAGTCCACTTGCGTGTATCGATGGCATTTCCTTCGAATTCATCGCTCCAGACCAGCTGCCAGTCACTGACTGGAGCGGTTGGATCGACCGCGGTGAAATCTGAGTTGGTGTTGACATCCCCGTCACAACCAATCAAGCCACACAGTAGCATTGCGGCTGATAGTTGTTTTAATCTTATCGTTGTTGTGGTCATAACTTGAGTTCCTGTTTAATACATAGTCACGCTAGAGCGCAACATATTTATTTAACCGCTAGATGTAAGCGCTTACATTAAGGTAGTTGAACAATTCTTCACCGTCAATGCTTTTCCTTTGAAAAGTTATTTTCTGCTGGTTTGATTTTTTAAAGCAATTGAGGGAGGGGCAAGCTTCCAATTGCTCTAAGCATCACTGCCCCAAATCATTACCAAATCCAATCAAAACATGAATAGCGCTCTTTAAGGTTGCTAGTGGTTATTTGCTCATCGCCGGGCAGTAGCTTTGCAAAAACGCTTGATGACTTGGCAACTGTGTTACCAACCGCTGATTTTGTTGTTTGATTTGGCTAAGAAAATGATTCAGCTCTTGCTCTGTCATCAGCTCTACGATCGGGTGATGCTGCTCTGGCATCATGCCTTGTCCCAGCATCACTTGGGTCCAGGAGTTTTCACCAAATAACTCGTTTGGCACCTTAAACACCCGGCCCGTTTCCTTAAACAAGCGAATGCGATGAGCGAGTGACTGCGGAATTGGCATGCTTTGGCAGTAGCGCCAAAAGGCTGTATCGCGGCGTGCGGTCACGTGGTAGTGCAGAATAATAAAATCACGAATATTCAACACTTCATGTTCGGTTTGTTGATTAAATTCATCAACATCGGCCTGACTGATACCATTGAGTGGGAACATTTGCAGCAAGCGCACGATGCTGCGCTGGATCAGGTGAATACTGGTCGATTCCAGCGGTTCAATAAAACCACTGGCGAGGCCCAGCGCG
The DNA here is from genome assembly GCA_022565655.1 of Alkalimonas sp. GTDB lineage: Bacteria > Pseudomonadota > Gammaproteobacteria > Enterobacterales > Alteromonadaceae > Alkalimonas. The sequence continues at coordinate 758 of JAIUMG010000229.1, read as the reverse complement.
ATACAGTTTTTGTTCCAGTGCTTGCGGCGCATGCCGGTACGGAATTTGATGAGTCGCGGCTCGGTCAGTAAGTCGCCACTGAGATTGGCCAGCAACAACGCTTTTGCTTCATCATCTGAGCAATGCTTACTGCAATAGACCAGACCGTTACCGACACGATGCTGCAGTGGTATTTGCCACTGCCAGCCGGCACCATGGGCAATCGATCGGGTGTAGGGCACCGGCTCACGCGTGGCGCTGGTTTGCACCGCAATCGCAGAGTCACAAGGTAACCAGTGGCTCCAATCATCAAAACCGGTGTGCAGGGTTTGCTCAATAAGTAACGCACGAAATCCGGTGCAATCAATAAATAGATCGCCAGCTATGCGCTCACCGTTGGTCATCTTTAGCGCGGTAATAGTGCCGTTTTGCTCACAGGTTTCAACACTGGCAATTTTACCTTCAATGCGGGTTGCGCCATGTTGTTCCGCCATGGCGCGTAAGAATTTCGCGTATAAACCGGCATCGAAGTGAAAGGCGTAATTTAATGACCGATTCGGTAAATGAGCAAACTTGCCGGCCTTCGCTGCCAATAACTCTGGACAATAATCCCCGTAGTCACTGGCCAGCCCGACTTGCTGACCTTTGAGCCAGAAGTGCTGAAAGCCCGCTGCCCAGCAGTCTTGGCCGGTAGTACCAAAGGAGTGAATGTAGTTGTGGCCCTGGTCGCGCCAGTTTTCAAATTGTATGCCCAATTTGAAGGTAGCCTGGGTGGCGGC
>JAIUMG010000228.1 GCA_022565655.1 Alkalimonas sp. | reverse complement strand
CACATCCAGGGTGCACAGGCTATCGCCATGCATAATCAGCGTTGGGGTGCCATACAACTGAATGATGTGATGTGGCGGCAGTAGGGTCATTCCAGCTCGTCTGGCGTAGGCGTCCCGTAATAAAAAGTCACGATTGCCATGAATAAAGTACACCGGTACCTGCTGGCTCAGCTGCTTGAGCGCCGAAGCGACTTGCTCAAGCAACGGATCCGGGTTGTCATCGCCGATCCAGACTTCAAATAAATCACCGAGTATATACAGCGCTTCAGCCTGGTTTGCTTTGGTGTGCAAAAATTGCAAAAAAGCGCTGGTGATATCGGGTCGTTCAGCGCTTAAATGCAGATCGGCTATAAATAGCGTATGCGCTTTATTCATTCAGCTCAACACGTTCAATAATAACCGCTTCAGTGGGTACATCAGCATGGCCTGCATATCGGCCCGTGTTGACGGTAGCAATTTTTTGTACAATATCGAGGCCTTCAGAGACTTTGCCAAACACACAATAGCCCCAACCTTGGCTGTTTTCAGCACGGAAATCGAGGAAGTCGTTTTCCGCCAGGTTGATAAAAAACTGGCAGGTGGCAGAGTGCGGGTCTGAAGTACGAGCCATGGCGATAGTGCCAACACCGTTGTGTTCTTTATTATTGGCTTCGTTTTTAATGGGGGCCTTGGTCGGCTTTTGCTCCATGTCAGCGGTGAAGCCGCCGCCCTGGATCATAAAGCCCGGGATCACCCGATGAAAAATCGTGCCATCAAAGAAGCCTTCTTTGACATAGCTAAGAAAGTTTTCCACGGTAACTGGTGCTTTATCGGCAAATAGCTCCAGTGTGATCACGCCAAAATTGGTGTGTAAGCGAACCATAACAGACTCCTGAACAACTCAAATAAAATGCTAGTTTAACTTTTTTCAAGCCAGATGCACAGACAGCAACGAACAACACAAGCGACCAATGACAAAAAAATGAATATAGCGCTTAAGGGCACGGCGATGGTAGACTAGCGCTACTAAATTTACGTTGGCAGGCAGGAGTCCCGAGTGCAGATCTTCAATACCCTAAGCAGAAAAAAAGAAACCTTTGAACCCTTAGTACCGGGCAAGGTTGGCCTTTATGTGTGTGGGATTACGATCTACGACTACTGCCATATTGGTCATGCCCGTACTTATGTCGCTTTTGATGTGATTAACCGTTATTTGCGCTTTTCTGGGTACGACGTCACCTATGTGCGTAATATCACCGATGTGGACGACAAAATTATTAAGCGGGCGGCGGAAAACAACGAAAGTTGTGATGCGCTGACGGCTCGTTTTACCACAGCCATGCATGAAGACTTCGCTGCTTTGGGGCTGTTGCCCGCTGATATTGAGCCGACGGTAACCGGCCATATGGCAGAGATCATCGGCTTGGTGCAGACTCTGCTGGACAAAGGTTATGCCTACGTCAGCAAGGATGGCGATGTGTTGTTTGATGTTAGCCGCTATGAAGCTTATGGTGCTTTAAGCCAGCAAAATCTTGATATGCTGCAGGCTGGTGCCAGAGTTGATGTCAACGATAGTAAAGATGACCCGCTGGACTTTGTGCTATGGAAAATGGCCAAGCCGAATGAACCAAGCTGGGATTCCCCTTGGGGTCAAGGCCGACCTGGCTGGCATATTGAGTGCTCGGCCATGAGCGCGTCTCACCTGGGCAAGCACTTTGATATTCATGGTGGTGGCTCTGATTTACAGTTTCCGCACCATGAAAATGAAATCGCGCAATCGACCTGTGCTCATGGTACCAAGTACGCCAATACCTGGATCCATACCGGCATGGTGCAGGTCGATAAAGAAAAAATGTCCAAGTCTCTGGGGAACTTCTTCACGGTGCGAGAAGTACTGGCCAAGTATAATGCCGAGTCGGTGCGTTACTTTTTGATGTCCAGCCATTATCGCAGCCAGCTGAATTACTCAACCGAAAACCTGGAACAGGCGCATGCTGCTTTGAGCCGTTTGTACACCACACTGCGTGATGTACCACCGGCCGATGAAGTTGCTTTGAGCGATGAGTTAAGTCAGAGCTATGTTGAGCGCTTTCAGCAGGCCATGGATGATGACTTTAATACCCCGGAAGCATTGCCAGTTTTATTTGACCTGGCACGTGAAATCAACCGCAACAAAGACGTCGATAGCGCAAAGGCCCAGCAGTTGAGTTCGCTGTTGCATTTGCTCGGTGGTGTTTTGGGTATTTTGCAAGGTGATGCGGAGCAGTTTATTCAGGCTGGAACCCGTGGTCAGGCCGAGGATGATGTTGCTGAGATTGAGGCATTAATTGCCGCTCGAAATGAAGCCAGAGCCAATAAAGACTGGCCCGCAGCCGATGCTGCCAGAGAGAAATTAACGGCGCTTGGGATCATTGTTGAAGATAAAAACGGCGTCACCAGCTGGCGCCGGAGTTAATACCTTCGCCAAGTGTCCTTAAGCGGCTCCGCTGAAGTCGCTATTTCTTGGTCACTTGGCGATAAGTTATTGGTTTATTTGATAGCTTTTTTGTTTAGTTTTTTCTTATAAATTGTCATTTTCACGGAAAAAATACCACTTTGGTGTTATACTTTGATCCAGCTCAAAAAAAGCAAAAAAGGTCAAAGTATGCGCAATAACCAGCCGGTGACTCAGCAGGAACGGACGTTCCCTCGTGAACAAAAATTAATCTCTTCCACCGATCTTAAAGGCACCATTCAATTTTGTAATGATGCCTTTGTGGATATCAGCGGTTTTAGCCGGGATGAGTTAATTGGTCAGCCTCATAACATTGTTCGTCACCCGGATATGCCACCTGCAGCCTATGAGAATATGTGGTCCTACTTAAAAAAGGGCAAACCCTGGATGGGCTTGGTCAAAAATCGCTGCAAGAATGGCGATTTTTATTGGGTCAACGCCTACGTAACGCCAGTGCATCAGCATGGGAAAGTGGTGGGGTATGAGTCGGTACGGGTGTGTCCTGAGCGTTCGGATGTAGAGCGGGCTGAGGCCTTGTACCAGCGAATTCGGCAAGGCCAGACCTCGACCACTTTGGCTGCAAAGCTGCAACAGCTGGTTACCATCAGCTGGTTCCCAGTCGTCTTATTACTAGTTGCTGCGTTGTTTTGGCAACTGGCATCACTACCCGTAGCGACGGTGTTTTTGGCGATCAGTACTATTCTGAGTTATGTGTATGCGCAGTGGCAGGCTGCCCAAAGCCTGCAGCAATTAGAGGCCTTATTGCCACATGCTTTCCGTGACCCTTTGGCGATGCAGTCATACAGCGATGCTGCTGGTTCTCAGGCTTCATTTCAGGTCGCAATTCAGGCTGAGCAAGCCCATCTGACGACGGTATTGACCCGGATTGAAGATGCGTCCAACCGGGTCTCTGAATTCTCAGGAGAGGCAAAATCAGCCTCTGAACAAGCGACCGAGCAGATTGATCGGCAGCAACAGGAAACCGAGCAAGTGGCAACCGCGATGAATGAAATGACTACCACCATTGCGGAAGTTTCTGTGCATGTACAGGAAACGGCTTCCCAGGCTGATGATGCGGATAAGTTAGCGCAGTCTGGCTTACAAATCGCGAAAGAAACCCGCACTGCCATTGTGCATTTGCAACAATCGGTCGATCAAATTAGCAACTCGGTGCAGGATTTGGCCACGCAAACCGGCAGCATTGCTAAGGCGGCACAAATTATTGAACAAATTGCTGATCAAACCAATCTGTTAGCACTGAATGCCGCGATTGAAGCCGCACGTGCCGGTGAGCAGGGGCGGGGGTTTGCCGTGGTAGCCGATGAGGTGCGTCAGTTGGCGGCTCGGACCACGGAGTCAACCAAGGATATACATGGCATTATTACCGAACTAACGAAAAAAGCAGAATCAGCTGTCAGTGTTGCTGAAGCTGGTCAACGTGATGCCGAGCAAGGGGTATTAAAAGTTGCTGATGCTGAAAAAATGCTGGATGGCATTAGTCAGGCGATCAATAGCATTGCGGCGATGGCGCTGCAGATGGCTACCGCGGTGGAAGAACAGTCGCATGTTGCGGACGATATTAACCGTCAGGTGGTCAATATTTCTGAACTGGCGCAGGATAGTTCGGGGAAAGGCCAGCAGGCTGCCGAGAGTGTTTATCGTTTACAGGATACCGCCAACGATTTAAAAGAGCTGGTGCAGCGCTTTAGTCGGGAAAAGTAACGATAGTTTTAAAATAAACGGTTGTATCGAATGAAAATCAACCTCCGTTTCTTGCAGGGACACGGAGGTTGCTTTGTGGAGGGCTGAGTCGCTTCAGCTCGATTGATTAAGTTTTTTATTGGTCATGGTAGCGTTCACAGGCTTCCAGAGTATTCTCAATCAGACAAGCCACTGTCATCGGCCCGACGCCACCAGGCACTGGTGTAATGTATGACGCATGCTGCAGGGCTTCAGTAAAGCCAACATCACCGACTAGCTTACCAGACTCAAGACGGTTGATACCGACATCAATCACTAAGGCGTCTTTTTTAATCCAGTCGCCAGGGATAAAGTCAGGTTTGCCTACTGCGACCACCAATAAGTCGGCTTGACGCACATGGTACTGCAAATCCTGGGTAAAACGGTGGCACACGGTGGTGGTGCAACCAGCTAGTAATAGCTCTAACGCCATTGGCCGGCCCACAATGTTGGATGCGCCTACCACAACAGCATGCAGACCTTTGATATCTTGTCCGGTACTTTCCAGCAATGCAATGATGCCTTTCGGGGTGCAGGGGCGCAGAGCTGGCATGCGTTGGGCCAACCGGCCAATATTGTAAGGGTGAAAACCATCAACGTCTTTATGTGGGTGAATGCGTTCCAGGATCCGTGAAGCATCCAGGCCCGCAGGTAAGGGCAGCTGAACCAAAATACCATCGACCTGAGGGTCTTGGTTTAGGGTGTCAATCAGATCCAAAAGTTGAGCTTCAGTGCTGTCGATTGGTAAATCATAAGAGAAAGAACGAAAACCAACTTCTTCACAGCTTTTTCGTTTACTGCCTACATAGACTTGCGAGGCGGGGTCTTGCCCTACCAAGACGACGGCCAAGCCAGGAGCGCGCTTACCTTGCTGCAAACGTAACTGAACTTTTTCGGCAACTTGGGCTTTGATGGTTTGGGCAACGGCTTTGCCATCGATCAACTGGGCTGACATAGAAACTCTCACTTGGGACTGATGGTGATATTTTCTCATAGCCAGCCGCTCAAGGCTAGTTGCAGATCCAACGATAGTGAGTAAAGTAATCTGGGTTTTTACATGGTAGGCCAGTTGCGAGGAGAGACTTGGTATAAATAAGCAGCAATCACGAGAGGTATTGAAAAAAAGGTTTGACGATACCCGGTCAGAGCGTTAATATTCCGCCCCGTTGCAGCGATGCAGCACAATGTCGGTGATTGGCGCAGCTTGGTAGCGCACTTGGTTTGGGTCCAAGGGGTCG
>JAIUMG010000227.1 GCA_022565655.1 Alkalimonas sp. | reverse complement strand
TGTTTGCCAACCCGGATCTGCCGGAAATCGACGATTACTACGAGCCATTCGATTTCGATTACCAGCATCTGCACAATGTCGGTGATACCAAGCATCAGCCCGTGGCCCGGCCACGCTCGCTGATCAGCGGCCAACGAATGGAGAAAATTGAATGGGGACCAAACTGGGAAGAAATCCTCGGCACCGAGTTTGAAAAACGGAAAAAAGATCAGAACTTCAATGAAGTAGTGCAAAAAGACATCTACGGTCAGTTTGAAAAGACCTTTATGATGTACCTGCCCCGCTTGTGCGAGCACTGCCTCAACCCAACTTGTGTCGCCTCATGCCCGTCTGGAGCTATTTATAAACGGGAGGAAGATGGCATTGTGCTGATTGACCAGGATAAATGTCGCGGTTGGCGTATGTGTGTTTCTGGTTGTCCGTACAAAAAAATCTACTTCAACTGGAAAACCGGTAAGTCAGAAAAGTGTACCTTCTGTTACCCTCGGATCGAAGCGGGCCAGCCTACCACTTGCTCTGAAACCTGCGTTGGCCGCATCCGCTACCTGGGCGTGTTGCTGTACGATGCCGATAAAATTCAGCAAGCGGCCAGTACTGCGAATGAAAAAGACCTCTATCAGGCTCAACTGGATATTTTTCTTGATCCGTTCGATCCTGACGTCATCGCAGCCGCAAAAAAAGAAGGCATTGCCGACAACTGGTTAAAAGCCGCCCAGCGATCACCAGTGTATATGATGGCGATGGACTGGAAAGTCGCCCTGCCGTTGCACCCAGAATATCGCACCTTACCGATGGTTTGGTATGTACCACCACTATCACCTATCCAAAGTGCTATTCAAGCCGGCCATGTTGGTATGAATGGCGAAATCCCGGACTTGAAATCGCTGCGTATTCCGCTGCGTTATCTGGCGAATATGCTCACTGCAGGGAATGAAGCACCCGTTGTTCGAGCTCTGGAACGAATGATTGCGATGCGCGCCTTTAAACGTTCGCAGCAAGTCGATCAGGTGGAAGATTTGGATGTACTTAAACAAGTTGGCCTCACCGTCACACAGGTGGAAGAAATGTACCGTTACATGGCGCTGGCTAATTACGAAGATCGCTTTGTTATTCCCACCAGCCATCGTGCCTATGCTGAAAATGCCTATGATCTAAAAGGTGAATGTGGCTTTAGTTTTGGCAACGGCTGTGGTGGTGGTGAGAGCAAGCTGAATATCTTTGGCGGCTCAAGCAAAGGTGTACGCAAAGTCATTCCAGTCACCATGAAGGAGTAATCCATGGATATTTTACGAGTATTATCACTGCTGATGGATTACCCACAGCCGCAACTGCAAACAGCCAGCTCTGAGTTACTGACTATTGTGCAACAATCTGAGTTATCTGCCGCCCAACAGCAGCAGCTAACTCAGTTTATCAAGGAGCGCTGCCATAGCGACATCATGGACTGGCAATCGGAATACGATGGCTTGTTTGAACGGGGCCGCTCTTTATCCTTATTGTTGTTCGAGCACTTGCATGGAGAATCACGTGATCGCGGCCAAGCGATGGTGGATCTGCTCAAGCAGTATCAAGAAGCGGGTCTTGATATTGGTGTGCGAGAGCTGCCTGATCATATCCCACTGTATCTGGAGTTTTTAAGCACTCAAGGCGCTGAAAATGCCCAAATCGGCCTAGCAGAAATTGCGCATATCCTTTCGGTGCTGTTGTGCCGTTTAGAGCAGCGCGACAGCAATTACCAGGTGTTGTTTTCTGCCTTAGTGGAGCTGTCAGGTGTAGAGGTTGAGCTGGAGCCACTTCGTGACCAATTGAAAACTGAACAACCAGATCACACCAGCGAAGCCTTGGATAAGGTGTGGGAGGAAGAAATGGTCACCTTTGGCCCAGGCTCAGAAAGTGATGGTTGCGCTAGCAGCAACAAACCAGCGGAGGGGCAGCGACGCGACCAGCACGTTCCGGTGCAATGGACGGATGCCGCACAGCCATCCAAACCCAATGTCCAGTCAGGAGTCTAATCATGAACTTTTTAGATATGTTGTTGTTTGGCATTTACCCATACATCGCCTCGGTGATCTTTTTCCTTGGCAGTTTGTTGCGTTATGAGCGTGAGCAGTACAGCTGGAAAGCTCAATCCAGCCAGATGTTGGATAAAAAATACTTTCGCGTAGCCAGTGTATTTTTCCATGTTGGTATCATTATGATCTTCGCTGGTCACTTTGCTGGCTTAGTGATCCCCTACGAAGTCTGGGAATTTCTCGGCATTACTTTGGCAGGCAAACAGTTGATCGCCATGGGCGTGGGTGGCTTTTTCGGCGCCATGTGCTTTATCGGCATGACCATGTTGGTCTACCGTAGGTTGTTCAATCCGCGAGTGCGGGCCAGCAGTTCTACCATGGATACCTTGATCTTGTTGCTTATCTATTGGCAGCTGATCCTTGGCATCATGACTATCTTTGTTTCAACCGGTCATATGGATGGCTATGTGATGAAGGACTTGATGAGCTGGTCACGGTACCTGCTGACCTTCCGCCCGGCCGAAGCAATAAGCTTTGTAGGCGACCTGCACTGGATTTATAAAGCGCATATTTTCTGGGGTGTCACCTTGTTCGTGCTGTTCCCATTCAGCCGCTTGGTACATATCTGGAGCGTACCAGTTGGCTACTTTGGACGAAACTATCAGGTAGTACGCCGCCGTTTTGGTAGCCGGAAAGCTTAACTTTAGAGAAAACCGGACTTTACACAAATGCCTGAAGCGATACTGAGGTAAGCAATAAAGGGGACCTTAGCAGTATGGATGCTGCTCAAGAGCCTCCAGGGATGGAGCCATGCCGAGGCACTTTATTGGCTTGCCGCAGCAACGCTAACCAGCAAGCCATAGCTATAATTCAGGCTGGATTACCTTCTGGAGACAATGATGATCCAAGTAAACGAAACCCAAATTTCTGAGCAGTCTATCCTGGCAGAAATGCAGTACCACCCCGCCAGCTCCCAGCGGGACGCCATGTTAAAATCAGCTGAATCATTAATTATTGCTGAGCTGCTTCGGCAACGTGCTAAAGAGCTGGGCTTGCAGACCAGTAGCAATCAAAGCGCCACCAGTGAGGATGATTTTTTGGAGCAACTGCTGGAGCGTGAAGTGATGATCCCAACCGCCAGCAAGCACGAATGCGAACAATATTATCATCAAAACCCTCACCGCTTCGAAAGCTCGCCACTGCTCGAGGTACAACACATTTTGCTGGCCGCAGCACCGGAAGACGATGTGCAGCGAGTCGAAGCGAAAATATTGGCCGAGCAACTGATTGAACAATTACAACAAGGCAGTGGCATGCCAGAGCTAGCCCGTAAGTACTCGTCCTGCCCATCGAAAGAAACTGGCGGTAGCCTAGGCCAAATCAGCCGTGGCCAGACAGTACCAGAGTTTGAACGACAATTATTCGTGGCCAAGCCAGGGCTTTTGTCTGATCCAATTGAGAGCCGTTATGGTTTTCATGTGGTCCATATTCAACGGAAAATAACAGGCCAGCAGCTGCCCTTTCAGGCAGTACAGCAAAAAATAGCTGAGTACTTAAATGAAAAAGTACGGCGTAAAGCCATTGCTCAATACATACAAACGCTGATCGTTGAAGCCGAGATCGAAGGCTATGATTTTAATGTGTCTGAATCGCCATTGATGCAGTGATGTCTTATTGACAGGTAAAGCGCTAAAAATAGGCACCAATTTAGCGCTGCTTTGCCCCAAGACGATCCAACAACGCCTGACCAATATCAGAATTATATAAGTTAACCATTTGATATGGGAAAACTTTTAGTTTGAATTATAGGCTGGCATAAAACCTGCTGTTGTAAGCCTTGTTGGTATTTATTAAACCTGCATGGCAAAGAAGCCAGTAGCTGAACTCCGGAAACGGACACTCAGCCACTGGCTTTTTTTATGCCTGAAAACCGGAGGTAGTACGCCTGTACCAACAACAGTTCCGGCTTACCGACTAATAGGTAACCATTTAATTTAATTATATTAATTACGCACACACGCTATGATAGGCCTGCTTTTTAGCTGCCTTATAATAAGGAACTCATCATGAAAGCTCTACCCGTTGTCTTATTATCCGCCTTGCCGTTATCTGTTAGTCCAACCCTTATTGCCGATGAGCTGAACAGCGCCGTCAAGCAAAGCACCGTCAAGGTGAACTTTCGCTACCGACTGGAGCAGGTTGAGCAGGACAATGCCCTGAAAGATGCACTAGCCTCTACCCTGCGTAGCCGGCTGACACTGAATACCGGCAGTTACCGTGGTTTCAGCGCTTTACTTGAGGTTGATAACGTTACTGCACTGGGCGCACAGACGTACAACAGCACCGTCAATGGCAACGGCCAGTACAGTGTGGTGGCCGACCCAACCGGTAGCGACATCAATCAGGCCGCATTAAAATACCAATTTAACGACGACACCAGTTTTACCATGGGACGCCAACGCATTAATCACCTGAACCAGCGCTTTTTAGGTGGTGTCGGCTGGCGACAGAACGAACAGACCTTCGATGGCTACCGACTGCAGCACACGTTTAGCCCTGGCCTGAAACTGGATCTGGCCAGATTGCACAACATCAACCGTATATTTGGCCCGAAAGGCCCGGCCGCCAATCAACACGGTGAGTTTTATACCGCCTTACTAAGCTGGCAGCTGCAGCCTAACCATCATCTGGCTGCCTACGGTTATGATCTGGATTTTAACGACTGGGCCATTCGTAGCAGCCTGACCTATGGTCTGGATTATCAGGGCAAGTGGCAACTGGCTGAGCAGCAGCAGTTGCAGTGGCATCTTTCCAGCGCCAGACAACAAGATCGCCATGATGCCCCTTTGAGTTACCAGCATCACTACCACAGATTGCAACTGAACTGGCAACAGCACAAACTGCAACTGAGCGCCGGTACCGAGCGACTGGCTGGTGATGGCAGCAGCGCCTTTCAAACCCCGCTGGCCACCCTGCATGCATTTCAGGGCTTTGCCGATCTGTTTTTAGTGACCCCTAATGATGGCCTGCGCGATCACTGGCTGGGGCTTCGTCATCCGCTTGGCCCGGTGCAACTGGCGCTGCAGCATCATCGTTACAACAGTGATACCGATGGTCGGCGTTATGGCAGCGAATGGAACCTGACGGCTAGTTACCGCTTTAGCGAGCAATTGCAAGGCATGCTGAAGCTGGCGGATTACCAGGCCAGTAGCTTTGCGGTTAATAACCGGAAGATCTGGTTGATGTTGAGTTATTCGATCTGAGATCTGGTTTGGTATTACGCTCAACGAATCTACAGACCCTGTGATGGTTCATAAATAGCTTGTCGCTGCATTGACCAGACAGCACACGCAGATGCCCGATAAAGGACAGTGAGCGGGTACACTAAGCAGACCTTTGAAGCCCCGGACGGGCTTCACAGAGCCCCCATGGATGGGTTTACGGCGC
>JAIUMG010000226.1 GCA_022565655.1 Alkalimonas sp. | reverse complement strand
ATAGAGCTGCTGGTAACGTCCACTGGATTTAAGTTGTTCTAAGCCTTGGGCAAAGGTGCGCGCCAGCTTGGGGTCACGAAAGGCTACCTGGGTGTACTGTCGCTGTGGAAACAAAGTATGTATATGTACGTCTGCGCTGGTATCCATGGTATGGGTCAGCAAGCGGCGATACCAACTAAAAATTGCCCGGTCGACCACGATCACTTCTGTGCGCCCTAGCCAAAACATCGCATTCTGATTGTACTGGCCCAGTTCCTGATAGCCTTGGTTTGCGTGCTTGTTACTGCCATACAATTGATAAAAAACCTCACCAAGCGGTGTTTCCGGCTGACTAGCGCCTTGCCAGGAGACCACGGAGTAATTGCGTAGATCTGCCACTTGTTCCAGTTGTGCTTTGGTACTGGCTTTACTCACTGCTATATTTTCATAGTAACTGAACTCAGCCACATAATGCAGCTTGGGTAAAAACTCGGTGCCAATTCCTGCTGCTATATCTAAATCAGGGAAGGTGATCAAGGATCGATTTAATTGATGAAAGGGCAAGGCAACAAACTCAAGCTGATAGCCTGAATTTGCCATTGCTTCCTGAATGATATCCACTTCAAGCCCGGTGATCTGTTGATCATTCGACATCACATAAGGGGGCTTATCTGCTCCTAACGCAACCAGAAGTGTATTTGGCGAGCCTGAATGGACTGGCCAAGTGGATAGCACAAGACAAAAAGGTAGCCATACAGTCAACTTGGCAGTTACCATGATACGAAATAGCCTTCGTTATCGCATTACCAACTTTAGTATGGCACCGTTTTGGATGCATAGAAAGTAGTGATGGTAACAGGGAGCCGAGTCTTCTTTTAGAAGCAACTCAGCTTAAACGTGCGTCATAGTGAGCTAAATAAGAGGATAAGTGATAGCTATTGAACCTTTATGTTTGGTGACAGACAGGGTTATTTTGCAGCCCTTGCAGGAATGCCATAAACATCTTTATACGCAGCTGTATACCAGTAAGGAGCTGATGCACTTCGTCATGACTCCATTGAGTATTCAGAAGGCAGAGGCAAGTTTCAAGCAGGCAATTAAAATGAACAAGGCAACCCCGTGGCAACGACTCTTTTTGGCCGTTGAAGATAAGTATAGTGGACAGCCCCTTGGTCTGGTTGGGTTGAGTTCAGTTGACTGGGTTGACCGGAGTGTAGAGTTTGGTATCTTGCTAATGAAACATGCTCAGGGGCTTGGTTTATCCAGTGAAATTTTACAGGCAGTCATGCAGTCATTATTTACTGTTTTTTCAATGCGTACTGTCTGGCTTGAACTGCAAAAAAATAATGCTGCGGCTGTACATATGGCTATGAGTGCAGGTATGGAATTACGTTGCGATGGTTCATCTGCTATAAAGCAGATCTGGTACAAAACAAGCAGTTATTGAACAGGGTGAGAGGTGAGTGTGCAGCAACAATCAGGAAGTCTGGTTTGTGTTGGTACCGGCATGACGCTGGGCTCACACATTAGCCCATTGAGCCGCAGTTACATAGAGCAGGCCGATGTGGTGTTTGTATTGGTTGCCGATGGCATTACCGAGCAGTGGATTGAAGGTATGAATGCCGATGTGCGCAGTCTGCAACCTTTTTATAAGGAAGGAAAGTCTCGACTGCTAAGTTACCAACAAATGGTAGCAGCAATACTGACCGAAGTTCGAGCTGGAAAGAATGTAGTTGGTGCTTTCTATGGGCATCCGGGTGTATTTGCTTTAGTACCACATAAGGCGATTTCTACTGCACGTGAGGAGGGGTACCAAGCCCACATGGAGCCAGGTATTTCAGCTGAAGATTGTTTGTATGCAGATCTGGCGATAGACCCTGGTAGCAAAGGCTGTCAGCATTATGAAGCTAGTCAGTTGATGTTTTATCATAGAGTTATTGATCCATCGGCTTACCTTATTCTTTGGCAGCTTGGGGTGGCGGGTGATAAATCCTTAACAAAGTTTGCTACTGAAGCTGCTTACCGTCAGTTATTGGTAGATATTTTGCTGGAGCAATACCCGCCAGAGCATAAAGTTTATTTATATGAGGCTGCTTGTTTATCGGTACAATCCAAACGGGTTGAATGTATAGTGTTGCAACAGTTACCTGAAGCAGAAGTTAGCCTGAAGACAACCTTAGTGATCCCTCCTTGCCGCCCGTTACAGTTAAATAAGGAAATGGAGCAGCGATTAAAGCAGTTAGTTAGCTAACGTCTATTGGGCTGATGAGCAAAATTTTAACATCAGGTTTTGCCTAGTTTGAAATAGTGGTTGCTATTGAGGTTACTTGAGAGATAATGATATTGGATATAACTACTTAATCAAGCGCAATAATTACAATAAAATGTACAGGAGCACATGATGCATGACATTATCAGGCTTTTAGAAACTCTTGGTGCTGATGCCAGATATACTTCATTCGATGAACAAACAGCACAACTTGAAGCGATTGATGATGCTGAGGTGAGGCAAGCAATACAAACTGAGAGTATTACAAAACTTGAGACTTTGTTAGGTGTTCGAAGCAATGTTGTCTGTGCAATTTTTGCTCCTGAAGAAGAGCCAGAACAGGCTCCAGAGGAAGATCCAAAAGAACAGCCTGAGGATGAGCCTGAAAAAGAGTCTGCTATTAAAAAACATTCAGCCGAGAAGCTCTCTGGTGCTGCCTGATGTGTGCTAGAAGTTTAATCGAATAATGAACTTTCGGTTGGCATGCTTTTATCTGGTCGTTCAGTTTTTAGTTTCATGGCCGACTCTGTCAAGCGAGCAATCGATGTGGTTGCAGCTTGAGCAGCTTGATGAGTTAAGATCGACTCAAGTTGCTCAGTTTACTGAGCAACTGCCGCTACTTGAACCTGAGATATCTGCAGCATCGCGTGATGAGCAGGACTACTTCAGGCTGCTGGACGCATATCGCCATGGCTTAACGGGGGATTATCCTGCAGCTTATTCTACAGTGAAACCACTGATATCTCCTGTCACAGAAGAAAACCTTCGTATAAGAGCGACGGCAATTGCTACCAACGTGCTGGTGCTTTCTCAACAGTATTTAGACGCTTTTCAATATTTAAATGATCTGACTACTCAATTAAGCAGCAGCCTCGATCCCAAAACTATTGAACAGGCTTCAGCAGTGATTGCTTTGACATTGATCCAACTATCAAAGTTTGATGATGCAGCGTTTTATAGCGGTATTCTTAAACAACAAGCTGTATCAGAAAAAGCAATTTGCCATGCAAACTATCTGGATATTGAAATTTTATTTGGGAAAAAGCTATGGAATGAGCTTGAAGGGAAAGTGTGGGATGCTGCCCAGTACTGCACTGATTTTGGTGAAAATATTTACAGGTTACTTATATTCAATAAGTTTCATGAAATGCTGGTTGAAACCGAGCGCTACGAAGAAGCCATACGATTTTATCAAGATCAACTTGACGATTTTCAATCGACTCGTTATCCAATCATTATTGCCCAAACCAAAGCACTGGCTGCTAATGCTTATACAATGATGGGTGAGTTTGATACTGCGGACCAGCTTATTCAACGGGCGAGTAGTTTAATTAATGGCGAAGAAACGAATCAGGCAAGCCGGGCTATTTATCTGGCGATGTATCGGTTAGCCGAAGTAAAGGGGAATTATCAAGTTGCTTTAAATGCTTATAGAGAGTTTATTCGGCGAGAGTCTGATATTAATAGTGATGTTGCGTCAAGAGAGCAAGCATTCCATTTAGCGCGAGCACAAGTTAATGCGAAAAACCAGCAAATAGAACTACTCAACAAAGACAATCAACTGTTGCATCTAGAAAGTGAAATTCTTAGCAAAGAAGCCCAAAATGCCCGCTTATTAATAGGCTTGTTTCTGACTTTGTTTCTTATTGCCGGCGTGTTAGCGTACCGTGGTTTAACAGGCCGGCACCGTTTTAAACGAATGGCTGAGTTTGATGCCCTTACCGGGGTTAGCAACCGTTATCACTTTAATGAACTGGCCGCGCAATCACTTAGCCACTGCAAGAAGCAGCAGTTGACCGTTGGTGTAGTGATGTTTGATCTTGACCACTTTAAGCATATTAATGATCAATTTGGCCATGCAATTGGGGATTGGGTGTTAAAGCAGGTTGTGGAAAGCTGCCGTAACTTTATGCGTTTAGATGATATATTTGGTCGCCTTGGGGGTGAGGAATTCGCCATCATGTTACCTGGCTGTCATGCCGATAAAGCCTTGATGCTGGCAGAGATTTGCCGCGATGCCATTGAGGATATTGATACGTCGGCCAGTGGTCATGAATTTAGACTAACCGCTAGCTTTGGTGTGACATCTTCCGATGGCTCTGGTTACGATTTAAAGCAGCTATTGGCCGATGCTGATGCCGCCATGTATGATGCCAAGAAACAAGGCCGCAACCAGGTGCACTTCTTTAGTGGCCGCCATACCACCAATCCATCCGCTTAACTATTTTTTCGATTAAGGAGTAGCTGGCATGTCTCAGCAGTGGGTACCTAACCATGATTTTCTTAGCCTGACCCGACAAAACCCCAATGGATTATCCCCAAGCCAATTCCAGCTTGCCAATGGCACTGATGTGCAAGTATGGGATACCGGCGTGATTTGCTTCTCGCCTGCAAACGCGGGTGATAAAGATATTGTGCTGTCTTGTGGTGTGCATGGCAATGAAACCGCACCGATAGAGCTATGCGCTGAGCTGGTCAGTGATGTATTGCAGCAAAAGTTGCTGCTCAAGCAACGAACCTTGGTGTTATTCGGCAATCCTTTGGCGATTAATGCCGGTAAACGTGAAGTGGAAGAAAACCTGAACCGTCTGTTTTCTGGCCATCACAGCAAAGGGGCTGGTTTAATCAACCCAGAGCGAAAACGAGCGCACGCTTTGGAGCAATTTGTAACACGCTTTTATCAGCAAGCCCCAGCGGGCCAGCGTAAGCGATACTTGTACGATTTACACACTGCCATTCGCGGGTCGCGTTTTGAGAAGTTTGCTGTGTATCCGTACCTGCATGATCGCAAATGGCAGCAAAATCAGTTCGAGTTTTTGCTGGCCTGTGGGGTCAGTACAGTGTTGCTGATGCAAACCGCGGCGACAACCTTTAGTTATTATGCCTCCCATACCCATGGCGCCGATGCATTTACCGTTGAACTGGGCAAAGTGCGTCCTTTTGGGGAAAACGACATGAACCGCTTTACTGAGGTTCGGCAAAGTTTACGGGCGTTGGTAGCGGATGAACCGCTTGCGATTAAGCCCTTTGTTGAAACTGACTTCCATCTGTACGAAGTGTACCGCTCGATCAATAAGCAAACACAGGACTTTAAATTGCATTTTGCGGATGACGTGGAAAACTTCACGACCTATCCGGTCGGCACTCTGCTGGCCACCGATGGGGACACCGAGTACCGGGTAGAAAAAGAAGGCGAGGCCCTTATTTTCCCTAATGCCAAAGTAGCCATAGGCCAGCGTGCCATGCTAATGGTGATCCCACGCT
>JAIUMG010000225.1 GCA_022565655.1 Alkalimonas sp. | reverse complement strand
GTGGCGGCCAGACAAACACCTGAAGACACCAGTGCCTCGTTGTCACCTATGGCACAATTGTCAGCCCGTCAGGCTGCTATGCAGCAGGAACCAAAAGCAGTAAGCCGAGCGGAAGAGCAGGTCGATTCACTGCGGGCTTTACTGGAACGTCAAATGAGTAAGCAGGATGCTGCCCCTGCGGGTAAGAGGCAGAATACGGCCAAAGCAAAGGGCGCCGATCGTCAAAACTCTGGCGTACAACCAAAGCATGGTGCTCAGCAAAGCATGAATGCTCACGCCCATAGTGTGAACCTGCAAGAGCTAAATGAATTGCAAGAAAAGCAACAACAGCGTATACAGGCTGAGTTTGAAGCCATGCGCAGTGAAATGTTGTCGATGCGGGAGTTACTGCAGCATCAGGTATCGGGTTTAATGTGGCAGGAACTGGCGCGTTCTGAACCGGTACGAGCCTTGGTGATCGACCATTTGAAACAAATGGGGCTTTCAGAAGCCATGGCTGACCAACTCGCCTGTTTTATGCCTGAAGATATCTCAGAGCATGAGGCCTGGGACGCGGCTTTAGAGTTGCTGGCCGGGCAATTAACGACCGGCAATAACGACATTATGCGCAAAGGCGGCGTGGTTGCCTTGGTGGGCCCCACTGGCGTTGGCAAAACGACGACGGTGGCGAAGCTGGCTGCCCAGTACGCCAAAAAGCATGGCGCTGATCAGGTGGCTCTGATTACCACCGATACATTTCGTATTGGTGCCCATGATCAGTTAGCAACTTTTGGGCGTATTATTGGTTGTCCGGTGCGTCAGGCAAAAGACAGTGATGAGCTGGCGGTATTACTTAATCAATTTTCCAGTCGTGGCCTGGTGTTAATTGATACCGCCGGAATGAGTCAGCGCGATGTTCGGCTGGCAGAAAAACTTGCAGCATTAGTGCAGGATTCGCTTGTAAAAATAAAGAGCTATTTGGTATTGTCTGCTACAGCACAAGCAAGAGTCATGCAGGAAAGTGTTGAACACTTCAAACGAATTCCATTATCAGGTTGTATTTTTACCAAACTTGATGAATGCTTAAGTTTAGGTGAGATTATTAATGCGGCACTGCAAAATGCCTTACCGGTTTGTTATCTGACCAATGGTCAACGTGTGCCGGAAGATATTCGCATTGCCCGCGCAGACGAAATCGTGGCGCAAGCAGAAAAGTTACGCATTGCCTACAGTAGTACGGCTTACCAATGGGAGCAGCCCATCGGAGGCCGATCGGAAGGAGCCTATGCATAGTCATGAACACATCGACGATCAGGCCGCGGGTCTGAGGACAATGAAAAAAAACATGGTCAAAGTAATCGCAGTTACGGGTGGTAAAGGGGGCGTTGGTAAAACCAACGTGTCTATTAACCTTGCCATCGCGATGGCCCAGCTTGGAAAACGCGTTATGGTGCTTGATGCGGATTTAGGGCTGGCAAATTGCGATGTGATGTTGGGGTTACGTGTCCAAAAAAATCTCTCGCACGTGTTAAATGGTGAAGCTGAACTGGATGATATTCTGATCGAAGGGCCTGCGGGCATTAAAATCATTCCTGCCACGTCAGGCTCACAAAATATGACAGAGCTAAGCCCAGCGGAGCATGCTGGTTTAATCCGTGCTTTTAGCGAGATGAAAACTCAGGTCGACATCCTGCTAATTGATACAGCAGCGGGCATTTCCGATATGGTGATGAGCTTTTCACGAGCTTCGCAGGATGTACTGGTGGTGGTGTGTGATGAACCGTCATCCATTACCGATGCCTATGCTTTAATGAAAATCCTCAGCCGAGATCACGACGTGCAGCGCTTTAAAATCATTGCCAATATGGTGCGCAGCCTGCGGGAAGGCCAAGAATTATTTGCCAAGCTTACTCGAGTGACCGACCGCTTTTTGGATGTCAACTTGGAGTTGGTGTCCACAGTCCCCTACGATGAGAATGTACGTAAGGCTGCCCGCAAACAAAAAGCATTCGTTGAAGCCTTTCCCAAATCTGGTGCCAGTATGGCAGTGAAAAACTTAGCCATGCGTGTGATTAAGTGGCCCACGCCTCCCGGAGCCTCCGGCCACCTGGAGTTTTTTCTGGAGCAATTGGTACAACCTGCGGATAAAGAGCAGCGAGGTCTGGCGTGAATGCGAAATTGTCTGCTTATGGTGGGGCGGATCAATTAAATCAACTGATTGAACGACATGCTCCGCTGGTCAAACGAATCGCTTACCATTTACTTGCCCGTTTGCCTGCCAGTGTACAGGTCGATGATCTTATTCAGTCCGGTATGATTGGCTTAATGGAAGCCGCGAAGAACTTTGATGGTAGCAAAGGCGCCAGCTTTGAAACCTTTGCCGGCATCCGTATTCGTGGGTCTATGCTGGACGAAATGCGTCGCGGAGACTGGACCCCACGCTCGGTTCACCGCAATGCCCGCTTGATCGCAGAGACCATAGCTGAATTGGAAGCTGAGCTGGGTCGTGATGTTAAAGATATAGAAGTTGCTGAAAAACTTGATATATCTTTAGATGAGTACCATCATATGTTAAGTGATGTCAGTTGTGGTCGAATTCTGGGTATTGAGGATTTGGGCGTATCTGAAGATGTACTGGCAAATGCCGATGAAAAAGAGATCGATCAGTTGTATGAAGTGCAGGCGAATGAAGCATTTCAACAGAGTTTGATGGAAACCATTGCAAATTTGCCAGAGCGGGAAGCATTAGTACTATCACTGTATTACAATGATGAGCTAAACTTGAAAGAGATCGGGGAAGTGCTGAGTGTTAGTGAGTCTCGGGTCAGTCAAATCCATAGTCAGGCGCTGGTGCGTTTAAAGTCCAGAATGCAGGATTGGTTGTAAACAATAGTTATTGAACATGTCCGATAACGATTTTCTCAGCGGAGGGGATTTTGGATAAGAACATGAAAATTCTGGTGGTCGACGATTTTTCGACCATGAGACGTATTATTAAGAATTTATTGCGTGATCTTGGGTTTACCAATGTATCAGAAGCCGATGATGGCAGTACTGCATTGCCGATGTTGCAAGGGGGCGACTTTGATTTTGTCGTAACCGATTGGAACATGCCGGGAATGCAGGGCATTGATTTGCTTCGAGCTATACGTTCAGATGATAAACTTAAGCATATTCCTGTGTTGATGGTTACAGCGGAAGCGAAAAAGGAACAAATCATTGCGGCTGCCCAGGCAGGCGTTAATGGCTACATTGTGAAACCTTTTACTGCGGCAACGCTGCAAGAAAAGCTATCCAAGGTATTTGAAAGGATTGGTTAACCAGACGCTGATTAGGGAGTAATGCAATGTCCGCACTCACAGCACCATCTGTATCACTTGAACAGGCTAAGGAGCTGGTTCAGCTGCTGGAAATGGGTGACAATGAAGCGGCAAATCAATTGGTTCAGCAGATTGTTGTCCCCGGTTCTGCAGAGCTATTTTCTGAAGTAGGTAAGCTAACACGTCAATTGCATGACTCATTGAAAAATTTCCAATTGGAACCTTCACTGAATAACCTGCTGGAAGAAGATATTCCTGACGCGAAGAAGCGGCTTAATCATGTTATTGATATGACCGAGCAAGCCGCCAATAAGACCATGGATGCCGTTGAGTCGTGTTTGCCAATAGCGGATCAACTGGGGCAAAACCTACAAACGATTATGCCTAATTGGCAGCGATTAATGAGCCGAGATTTAAAAGTTGGTGAGTTTAAAACGCTGTGTCATAGTCTGGATGGCTTTTTAGAACAAGCCAATTCAGATGCAGGTACGCTAAATAATTTGTTAACTGAAGTCCTGATGGCACAAGATTATCAGGATTTAACCGGACAAATCTTACGGCGAGTGATAGAGCTGGTTCGTGAGGTTGAAGAAAGTCTAATCGGATTGCTCACTGCTTTTGGTGAAAGTAACCCGGATCTCATCCCCGATGCCCCTAAACCTGCCAAAGCGAAAAAGGTGATTGCTGCAGCTGAAGCCGAAGGCCCAATTATTGATGCTGAAGGGCGTGATGATGTAGTCACTGGTCAGGATGATGTAGACGATCTTTTGTCAAGTTTAGGGTTTTAAAGAGGTAGGTAAGCATGAGCTTTGATATGGATGAAGACATACTACAGGATTTTCTGGTTGAGGCTGGCGAAATCCTGGAGCTTTTGCAGGAGCAGTTGGTTGAGCTGGAAAATAACCCCGACGACGCCAATTTGTTGAATGCAATTTTCCGTGGTTTTCATACCGTCAAAGGTGGTGCTGGTTTCTTATCTTTAAATGAACTGGTTGATGCCTGTCACGGCGCAGAGAATGTGTTTGATATTTTGCGCACGGGCAAACGCAAGGTCACCCCGGAGTTAATGGATGTGATTCTGCAGGCACTGGATGCAGTGAATGCCATGTTTGTAGAAGTGCAAGCCAGACAACCGCTGACACCGGCGGATCCTGCGTTGCTGGATGCCTTACACCACTTAAGTGAGCCTGATGATGGGACTGGTGCGCCGGTGGCTGCTGAACCTGCTGCCGAACCAGAACCAGAAGCAGAGCCTGAAGTGGCAGCTCAAACTACCGAGTCGTCCGGGGGCGATAGCATCGATGAAATCGATGAGGATGAGTTCGAGCGGTTGCTCGATGAGTTGCATGGCGGTAAAGCTCCTGGTCAGTCTGAAGCTGCCGCAGCGCCTAAGGCAGAATCTCCTGAGCAAGGGGATATGACCGATGACGAGTTTGAAGCCATTTTAGATCAGTTGCATGGTAAAGGCTCATTTGCAGCCGAAGGGGCAGCTGAACCGCAAAAGCCTGCGTCCGCAGACAAGCCGGCAGCTAAAACTAAAAGTGAAGACTCAAAATCTGCTGACGAAATTTCCGATGATGAATTTGAATCCTTGCTGGATGAGCTGCATGGCAAGGGTAAATCGCCGCAAGCTGAGCTTGCTGCTGCGAAGCAACAACCTGCCGAACGTAAACCCGCGCCTAAAGTACCAGATGCAGCTCCAGCCTCGCCCGCAGCATCACCTGCGACCGCAACCAAATCTGACAAACCGGCTGCTGCCACGCCACCACCTCCAGCTGCGCCACCACCAGAAACCACCGTTCGGGTAGATACCAAACGACTGGATGAAATTATGAACATGGTCGGTGAGCTGGTCTTGGTAAGAAACCGCTTGGTTAGCCTGGCTACCAGTACCAAAGACGAGGTCATGGGCAAAGCCATTGCAAACCTGGATGTAGTGACGGCGGATATCCAGGGTGCAGTGATGAAAACCCGTATGCAGCCGATTAAAAAAGTCTTTGGTCGTTTCCCGCGAGTCGTTCGGGATCTGGCCCGGTCGTTAAAGAAAGACATCACCTTAGAGCTTGAAGGCGAAGAAACGGATTTAGATAAAAATCTGGTTGAAGCCTTGGCCGATCCTTTGGTGCATTTGGTTCGAAACTCGGTAGACCATGGTATTGAAATGCCCGATGTTCGACAGGCTGCCGGAAAAGATAGAACAGGTCGAGTCAAGTTAGCGGCAGAGCAG
>JAIUMG010000224.1 GCA_022565655.1 Alkalimonas sp. | reverse complement strand
ACGTGAAGTTCCTGCTGCTATTCAAAAGGCAATGGAAAAAGCACGTCGCAACATGACTCAGGTAGAGTTGAACGGACATACGCTGCATCACGCAACACGTGGTGTGCATTCCGGTTCAAATGTCTACATGCAGCCGGCCTCTGAAGGTACCGGTCTGATCGCAGGTGGAGCAATGCGTGCAGTGCTTGAAGTGGCAGGGATTCAAAATATCCTGTCCAAGTGCTACGGCTCTACCAACCCGATTAACGTAGTCCGTGCAACTATTGACGCTTTGGCTTCAGTGAAGTCACCAGCACAAATAGCTGCGAAACGCGGTTTACGTGTAGACGATATTCTGGGGTAATCTGCCATGGCTAAAAAGACAGTAAAAGTAACTCAAACCAAGTCCGGTATCGGTCGTTTACCAAAGCACAAAGCTACGCTGCGTGGTTTAGGTTTGCGTCGTATTGGTCATACGGTTGAAGTTGAAGATACACCTTCGGTGCGCGGCATGATCAATGCTGTGTACTACATGGTTCAAGTGGAGGAGTAAGCTATGTTATTAAATACACTCTCTCCTGCAGCTGGCGCCAAAACAGCGAAAAAACGCGTGGGTCGTGGTATCGGCTCAGGCTTGGGTAAAACCGCTGGCCGTGGCCACAAAGGTTTAAAATCCCGCTCTGGTGGTAAAGTTCGTCCAGGCTTTGAAGGCGGTCAAATGCCTTTGAAACAGCGTCTGCCAAAATTTGGTTTTACCTCGCGTAAATCCTTGGTAACCGCTGAAGTACGCCTGCATGAGCTGACAAAGGTTGAAGGTGATGTGGTTGATTTAAGCACCCTGATGGATGCGAATATCATCCCACGTACCACCAAGTTTGCCAAAGTGGTTCTGTCTGGCGACGTTACACGCCCTGTGACTGTAAAAGGTCTGCGTGTATCTAAAGGCGCCAAGTCAGCCATTGAAGCTGCCGGTGGAAAAGTCGAAGAATAATAAAAGGATAGTACGTAATGGCTAAACCAGGTTCGGACGTAAAAGGTAAAGGCAGTTTTGGCGAGCTCAAAGCCCGCTTGCTGTTTGTACTTTTAGCCCTGGTCGTATTCCGGCTAGGCACCTTTGTGCCAATCCCTGGAATCGACGCCACCGTGCTAGCTCAGTTATTCGAGCAACAACGAGGCACCATTGTTGAAATGTTCAACATGTTCAGCGGTGGTGCTTTAGAACGTGCATCTGTGTTTGCGCTTGGCATCATGCCTTACATTTCTGCTTCAATCATCGTTCAGTTACTGAGCGTTGTGCATCCGCGTTTGGCGGAGTTGAAGAAAGAAGGTGAAGCAGGCAAGCGCAAAATTCAGCAGTATACGCGTTATGGTACTCTTGCATTAGCAACATTACAGTCGATTGGTATTGCCACTGGCTTACCGAATATGATGCCTGGCCTGGTGATTAATCCTGGCTTTGCATTCTATTTCACGGCCATCGTTAGTTTGGTTACCGGTACCATGTTCCTGATGTGGTTAGGTGAGCAAATTACTGAGCGTGGAATCGGTAATGGTATTTCGTTGCTTATTTTTGCAGGTATCGTTGCTGGACTTCCATCTGCAGTTGGTGGAACCATCGAGCAGGCTCGTCAGGGCGATTTGCACTTTTTATTACTGGTAGCTATCGTTGTGATTGTTGTCGCGATTACGACCTTCGTAGTGTTCTTTGAGCGAGGTCAGCGTCGTATTGTGGTAAACTACGCTAAGCGTCAGCAAGGCCGTCAGGTTTTTGCCGCGCAAAGCAGTCATTTGCCATTAAAAGTCAACATGGCCGGTGTTATTCCGCCCATTTTCGCATCGAGCATTATTTTGTTCCCAGGCACGATTGCCACCTGGTTTGGTTCTGGTGAAGGCTTTGCCGCGAACTTCCTACAGGAATTAGCGCTAACCTTATCTCCGGGACAGCCGTTGTATATTATGTTGTATGCTGCGGCCATCATTTTCTTTTGTTTCTTCTATACAGCGTTGGTATTTAACCCGCGCGATACAGCAGATAACTTAAAGAAATCTGGTGCATTCATTCCAGGTATTCGTCCGGGTGAGCAAACATCCAGATACATCGATAAAGTAATGACACGTTTAACCCTTGCGGGTGCTTTGTACATTACCTTTATCTGTTTAGTTCCCGAGTTCATGATGGTTGCATGGAGTGTGCAATTCTACTTCGGTGGTACATCGTTGCTGATTATCGTCGTGGTGATTATGGACTTTATGGCACAGGTACAGACTCACTTGATGTCTCATCAATACGATTCTGTGCTTAAGAAAGCTAATCTTAAAGGCGTTAGCCGATAAGATAATTTTGCGGAGTGAAGTCATGAAAGTACGTGCTTCCGTTAAGAAGATCTGCCGTAACTGCAAAATCATCAAGCGCAACAATGTTGTACGGGTGATTTGCACAGAGCCAAAGCACAAACAGCGCCAAGGCTAACGGTAGAAGCAACTTGGTGGGCTAAGCAATTAGCCCACGAATTGTTTGCAAAATAGACGTCATTTGAGTATCCTTACGGGCTTTTCAAATTGGCACCAATTAATTTTAAGTGAAGGAGAAGGTTAGTGGCCCGTATAGCTGGCATTAACATCCCCGATAATAAACACGCGGTCATTTCGTTGACCTATGTTTATGGTATCGGTAAAACCCGCGCTCAAGCTATTTTAGCTGCCGTGGGTATCGAAGAAAGTACCAAAATTGCATCTTTATCTGATGCTCAGTTGGATACCCTTCGTGAAGAAGTTGCAAAATACACCGTTGAAGGTGACTTGCGCCGTGAAGTGACATTGAACATTAAGCGTTTGATGGATCTGGGTTGTTACCGTGGTTTACGCCACCGTCGTAGTTTGCCTGTTCGTGGTCAGCGCACTAAAACTAATGCGCGCACCCGGAAAGGTCCACGTAAGCCGATTAAGAGATAAGGCAGGGTAACTAATGGCTAAAGCACCAGTTCGTACTCGTAAACGGGTAAAAAAGCAAGTATCAGATGGTATGGCTCATATCCATGCTTCTTTTAACAACACCATCGTGACCATCACTGACCGCCAGGGCAATGCTCTGTGTTGGGCAACTGCTGGTGGTTCAGGTTTCCGTGGCTCGCGTAAGTCCACTCCTTTTGCTGCTCAGGTAGCGGCAGAGCGTGCAGGCGTAGCGGCGCAAGATTATGGTGTAAAAAACCTCGAAGTGTTTGTGAATGGTCCAGGACCAGGTCGCGAATCTGCTATCCGTGCATTAAACGGCGCAGGTTTCCGTATCACGAATATCACCGACGTGACGCCTATCCCTCATAATGGATGCCGTCCACCTAAAAAACGTCGCGTGTAATCACAGCGCTTCACGGATTATTGGAGAAAGAAGATGGCTAGATATTTGGGCCCTAAGCTCAAGCTGAGTCGCCGTGAAGGAACAGATTTGTTCCTGAAGAGCGGCGTGCGGGCAATTGACTCAAAGTGTAACTTAACTACAGCTCCTGGTCAGCATGGCGCCCGTCGCGGTCGCTTGTCTGATTACGGTATTCAGTTACGCGAAAAACAGAAAGTACGCCGTATGTATGGTGTACTCGAGAAGCAGTTCCGTAATTATTACAAAGACGCTGCTCGTATCAAAGGTAACACCGGTGAAAACCTGCTTCAGTTATTGGAGTCGCGTTTAGACAATGTGGTGTACCGTATGGGTTTAGCCAGCACACGTGCGGAAGCTCGTCAGCTGGTAAGCCATAAAGCAATCCTGGTGAATGGTCGTGTAGTTAACGTTCCATCGTTCACTGTGTTGCCAGAACAAGTTGTTGCTGTGCGTGAGAAAGCGAAGAAGCAAGCGCGTATTGCTGCTGCTTTAGAGCTGTCTGGCCAGCGTGAAAAGCCAACTTGGGTTGAAGTAGACACGAATAAACTTGAAGGGGTTTTCAAGCGCCTTCCTGAGCGTTCAGATTTGTCTGCTGACATCAACGAACAGTTAATCGTCGAGCTTTACTCTAAGTAAGGCTAAATGTTAAGAGAGGATACAATGCAGGGTTCTGTCACCGAATTCCTTAAGCCGAGATTAGTTGGTATCGACAAAGTCAATCCAACTCGTGCCAAAGTTACTTTGGAACCACTTGAGCGCGGTTTCGGACATACCTTGGGTAACGCACTTCGCCGTATTCTGCTGTCTTCTATGCCTGGTTTTGCAGTCACAGAAGTTGAGATCGAAGGCGTACTCCATGAGTATAGTTCGAAAGAAGGTGTGCAAGAAGATATCATCGATATCCTCTTGAACCTTAAAGGCCTGGCCTTCCGCCTGGAAGACAAAGAAGAAGTCACACTGACTTTAAGCAAAAAAGGTGCTGGCCCTGTAACTGCTGCTGATATTCAGCGCAGTGACGGTGTTGTCATTGTAAACCCAGATCATGTTATTTGCCATCTGACGGGTGATACTGAATTCAGTATGCGCCTGAAAGTTGAGCAAGGTCGTGGTTATGTGCCTGCATCAGCCCGTTTGTCCTCCGATGACGACGAGCGTCCGATTGGTCGGTTGTTGCTTGATGCTTCTTTCAGCCCGGTTGAGCGCATTGCTTATACGGTTGAAGCGGCTCGTGTTGAACAACGCACTGATTTGGACAAGCTAATTATCGATATGGAAACCAATGGTACGCTTGAGCCTGAAGAGGCTATCCGCCGTGCTGCGACTATTCTGGCTGAACAGCTGGAGTTCTTCGTAGAACTGCGTGATAAGAGCGAACCAGAGAAACGCGAAGAGAAGCCGGAGTTTGATCCGATCCTGTTGCGTCCTGTCGATGATTTAGAATTAACAGTTCGTTCTGCTAATTGTTTGAAAGCAGAACAAATTCAGTACATCGGTGATCTGGTGCAACGTACCGAGGTTGAGTTGTTAAAAACTCCTAACCTGGGTAAGAAGTCGCTTACCGAAATCAAAGACGTACTGGCATCTCGTGGTTTGTCTCTGGGCATGCGCCTGGAGAACTGGCCACCAGCCAGTCTGGTAAACAAAGACTAACCGGATCCAGTTCCTGGTTTAGTAAGAAGGAATAGGTCATGCGCCATCGTAAGAGTGGTCGTCAATTAAATCGGAACAGCAGCCATCGTCAGGCAATGTTCCGTAATATGGCAAGTTCGTTGGTGAAGCATCAAATCATCAAAACGACCTTGCCAAAAGCGAAAGAGTTACGTCGGGTGATTGAACCTTTGATCACGTTGGCTAAAAACGACAGCGTTGCTAATCGTCGTCTGGCGTTTGCACGTACTCGTGATAAAGAAGTGGTAGGTATCTTGTTCAATGAACTTGGTCCTCGTTACAATGCTCGCCCAGGTGGTTACACTCGTATCATGAAGTGTGGCTTCCGTACTGGTGACAATGCTCCAATGTGTTACATTGAGCTGGTTGATCGTCCAGAAGTGGATGAAGAAGCCGTTGTCGAAGAAGCGGTAGCAGAGTAAATAACGCTTTAATTAAAAAACCGGGACTTGGTCCCGGTTTTTTTATGGCTTGCGCTTGATGTAATTATTCATTATAAAGGGATGTATAGGAATAAATTATTCAGGAATGTATTTATGTCTGTTGGTTCCAAACTGTCCGCATCCGTGCTTCTGCTATTTTCCAT
>JAIUMG010000223.1 GCA_022565655.1 Alkalimonas sp. | reverse complement strand
CTGCTGCGGTGTTTGTTGCGGTGAAACGACCTCCATCGCATCGCCACCAGCACTGGAAAAATCCACCACCAAGCGCCGCAACCACTTACCAGATAGCTTGTACTTTAACGGATGGGCTAATACAGCTTGCCCACCGGCCTGCTGGATCCAGGCGATAGCATCCGCCAACGACACCCATTGGGATGGCACATAAGCGGGTTTGCCTCGGGCCAGGTATTTATCAAAAGCTGCGCCCATGTGCTCCACCACACCAATTTGTACTAAATAGCGGGCGATGTGAGCGCGCGTTACAGCCGCCCCGGCGGCCATATCCATCACACCAGGCAGAACGTCCTCAACCCGGCAACGGCGGCTTAAACGCTCAGCGATCATCGCCACCCGCTCGACTCGCTTTTGCTGCTGCTCTGCCAGCCGTTGCTGAAACAGTTCATTGTTGGGATCAAAATTCAACCCCACCACATGAATTTCAAAGTTTTGCCAGCTGCTGGATATTTCGACACCAGAGATGAGCTGAAGCTTGGAGTTCTGACTATGCAGATAAGCTTGAGCTTCTGGAATGGCAGCAATGGAGTCGTGATCGGTAATGGCAAGCACATCCACGCCTCGCAGTTCTGCCCGCTGCAGTAGTTCCTGCGTAGTTAATAAACCGTCTGAGTGGCGGGTATGGCTGTGCAAATCGATTTTCATACAAACTCCTGATTGAGGAGTATTATCGCATAATTTGCCAGTAATATCCTAAAACACCATGTTGATTCTAACCCCTGCAGCAAATTGATTTTGTCGCTGAAAGGAGGATTGCATGCCTCGGTCAAAAGCATGCAGGTTAGGATCGTATGGCCTCCGGTACTCTAATGAATGAACTGCGCCGTAGAGATCCAATCGAAACAGCTGCGGTAGTTGCCAGCTGATACCGGCCTGAGCATGCATATCCAATCGCATCTCATCCGAGTCATTAAACAGGTGCAAGGGGTTAAAACCTAACTTAGCATAAGGGCTGATCGTGCTATCCATGCCAAAACGAACCGACATAAAGTAGCGGGTCTTATCAGGCATACCATCACCATCCCTTGGTAAACGCTGACCAAAAACACCGATTTCGGTGTAATACCCCGCCTGCATTGCCTGAGCAGCCAGATACAGCCCCGTATAGGGCGCGGCATCCATCCATTCGGTTTGGGCAGCAATGACCCAACCAAACCGGGATGACCGAGCTGAAGTATATGTCTGGTAACTAGGCGTTGCATAAGAGGTATCTGCTGCGTTTGTTCGATTAATGGCAGGCCAATCCATTGGTTTTTCAGCAGCCATTGCTGCAAACCCAGTTAACAACAGAGAGACTGAACATAGTAGTGCTCTAATCCTGAGTGAGAATAGCATTTACAACAACCCCTAAATAATTACTAAAAAAACGCACATTAACGTTACATAACTGAACCAACTCTGAATTTGCTTACGGCAAATTATAGCCATCCAGACATTTGCATGTGTATAATGCAGAATTAAACGCAGTATCTGCGCAAAAATTTCTTGCCGCACTACTTGACCTGAGTCGAAATTCGCGGTTTTATAGCACAAACGAAAACTAAGAACGTGATTAAAGCTAATGCAACTTCTAAACGCTTGTTCATTCACTGCAATCAACTGGTGGTGGCACACTCCCAACGGGCGTGTGTTGTAGGCGTTGTTTTAGCTTTAATAACCTGAGCCCGTTTCCAAAAGAAACGGGCTTTTTTTTACCTATTTTTCGACGAACTGACAGGGAAATGTATGATTTTCAGTCATATTACCGAGCAAGCCGGTGAAGTTGCCAGCATTGCGATGCCGCTGGATTACCAGCAGGATCCACTGTCCTGCTATCAGCAACTGGCTGCCACCAGCAACTACTCATTGCTGCTGGAATCTGCCGAAATAGACAGTAAGGACAACCTGAAAAGCCTGATGTTGATTGATGCGGCCTTGCGCATCGAGTGTGTTGGCTCTATCGTCACCCTGCAGGCCATCAGCCCAAATGGGGCCACCTTACTGCCTTTTCTAGCCGATAAACTGCAGACCGAAGCCAGCATAGAGCTGGATGCCGAGCAGTTAATTGTGCGCTACGCCGAAGCGGATCCGCTATTGGATGAAGTCAGCCGGTTACAGGTACCCAACCCCTTTAGTGTCTTACGCCGTATCCGGGAAGAGTTGTTGAGTCAGAGCGATGAAGCCTTTGCGGTGTTTCTTGGCGGTGTCATTGGCTACGATATGGTGGCCAATGTCGAGCAATTACCAGACGTGCCTGAAGGCGATAATCAATGCCCTGATTATTTATTTTATCTGGCTGAAACCATGCTGGTGATGGATCATCAGGCCAAAACCAGTAAAGTTATTGGCAATGTATTTTGTGGTGAGCAGGCTGCAGCCAACTGCTTTGCGATTGGCAAACGGCTAGAGCAATTAAAGCAACTGGCACAGCAGAGACATCGATTCCAGCCTGGTACCCCAGCCGACTCAACGCAGGATGCTACGGTCGATATTTCCGATCATGAGTTTAAACAACAAGTCACGCATTTAAAGCAACACATTGTCTGTGGCGATATTTTCCAGGTGGTGCCTTCTCGATGTTTTCAGTTGCCATGCCCACACCCACTCACTGCTTATGCCAGACTAAAACAACTGAATCCCAGCCCCTACATGTTTTTTATGCAGGATCCTTCTTTTACCTTGTTTGGCGCCTCGCCTGAATCGGCACTAAAGTTTGATGCCAGCAACCGTCAGGTCGAAATTTACCCGATAGCAGGTACCAGACGGCGAGGTTTTCATGCGGATGGCCGTATTGACCCGGATCTGGATAGCCGCATTGAGCTGGAGTTGCGTCAGGATGAAAAAGAAAAAGCCGAACATCTGATGCTGGTTGATCTTGCCCGCAATGATGTCGCTCGGATCGCGGTACCGGGTAGCCGTTATGTCAAAGAGTTATTGAAAGTGGATCGATACTCTTACGTCATGCATCTGGTATCGCGGGTGATTGGCACCTTAAAACCCGAGCTGGATGCCCTACATGCCTATCAGGCTTGTATGAATATGGGAACCCTGGTTGGCGCACCGAAAGTAAAGGCGGCAGAACTGGTGCGGTATGTCGAGAAAAAACGCCGTGGTAGTTATGGAGGCGCGGTCGGTTATTTGACCGGTCAGGGAGACTTTGACAGCTGCATAGTCATCCGCTCAGCTTATGTGCAAGATGGCATTGCATCTATTCAGGCCGGTGCCGGCGTGGTATTTGATTCCGACCCGCAAGCCGAAGCGGATGAAACCCGTAACAAAGCTCAGGCTGTCATTAAAGCCATTCAAACCGCTGATGCGCTGGAGGGGCTATGACTACCCTGTATTTATTGGATAACAAGGACTCCTTCACCTACAACCTGGTCGATGAGTTTGAGCAATTAGGTTATCGTTTAAAGTTGTATCGTAATACGGTGCCTGCCGATTATATTATGCAGCAAATCAGCCAGGAGACAGATACCACGGCATTGGTGTTTTCCCCAGGCCCAGGTGCCCCAGAACATGCGGGCTCGATGCCTGAACTGATCCGTTTAGCTGCCGGTACCATACCATTGTTGGGCATTTGTCTGGGCCACCAGGCACTGGTTGAACACTTTGGCGGCAAAGTTGGTCAGGCGGGGCAAACCGTGCATGGCAAAACCTCTGCCATTGAGCTCAGTGATCACCCTGTCTTTGCCGACCTGCCCCGGCCCTTTCCTGTGGCTCGCTATCACTCACTGATTGCCACAGAAGTGCCAGAGGTGATGGAGGTCATTGCTCGTTACCAACAGATCCCAATGGCAGTTTGTCACCGCAGTTTGCCGGTGTTGGGTTTTCAGTTTCACCCAGAGTCGATTTTAACAACTCTGGGCAAGCCATTATTAAAACAAAGTTTGGACTATTTAATAAACAGGAGTGCTCCATGATTGCAGCTCTGGTACAAAAGCGCCTGAATGGCGGTAGCTTCACCCAAGCTGAAGCTACCGACTTTTATGGCGCTGTGGTGCGCGGTGAAGTCGATTCAATTGATTTAACCGCCGTGTTAGTGGCAGGCAAGCTTAGCGGCATTGCCGCCGAGGAGGTTGCCGGTGCCGCCAAAGCGCTGCGATCTGCCGCGGTGCCTTTTCCGGGCGATGCCAGCAACAGCATTGATTGCTGCGGCACCGGCGGCGATGGCAGCAATACCATTAATATCTCAACCACTGCAGCCATAGTTGCTGCAGCCGCCGGTTTGTCTGTAGTAAAACATGGCAACCGTAGCATCTCATCGGCTTCCGGTTCATCCGATTTGCTGCAAGCACTGGGGGTGAATATTGAGCTATCACCAGAGCTAGCGGCACGCTCACTCACCCTTGCTGGCTGCACTTTTCTATATGCTCCTTTGTATCACGCCGGTATTCGTCATGCCATGCCGGTTCGGCAGCAGCTGAAAACACGTACCCTGTTTAATGTACTTGGCCCCATTGTGAACCCGGCTGCGCCAGGCTACCAACTTTTAGGCGTGTATGATGCAGCCTTAGCACCTGTGCTGGCTGAGGCGTTAGCGCAATTGGGCCTTCGTAAAGCCTGGGTGGTGCATGGCAGTGGCTGCGATGAAATTGCGTTGCATGGCCCAACTGAAATCACGGAGTTGAACAATGGTATCATTCATCAATTTACCCTGACCCCCACTGATTTTGGTTTAAGCGAGCGACCGCTCAGCGAACTGGCTGGTGGTAGCCCGGCTGACAACGCCAAAGCCAGCCTGGCCATCTTACAAGGTCAAGGGGCTCCGGCGCACCGGGATGCCATCGCGGCTAATGTCGCCGCCATGATGGCTATCTGCGGCAAGGGGGATGACTTAAAAGCCAATACGGCTAGTATTCAACAATTGCTTGCTACGGATCAGCCTTACCAAATCCTGCAAGCCATGAAGGAGATCTCCCATGGCTGATATATTAAAGAAAATCATCGCACACAAACAGCAAGAGGTCGCCCGACTCAAAGCCGAACGCCCTCTGGATTCGTTTTTACAAGAGGTCAAAAAAACCGAGCGCAAATTCCTGGATACATTACGCCAAGCTGGCCCTCGCTTTATTCTGGAGTGTAAAAAAGCATCTCCCTCTAAAGGGTTGATCAGAGAGAGCTTTGATCTGAATGAACTTTCTACCGTTTATGGTCAGTATGCAGATTGCATTTCGGTCTTAACAGACCAGGAGTTTTTTCAGGGCAGTTATGACAACTTAAGCCAAATGCGGGCTTTGGTACAACAACCTTTATTGCATAAAGATTTTATCATCGATCCGTATCAAGTTTACCTTGGGCGCTTGTGCGGTGCGGATGCTGTGCTGCTCATGT
Organism: Alkalimonas sp.; assembly: GCA_022565655.1. GTDB lineage: Bacteria > Pseudomonadota > Gammaproteobacteria > Enterobacterales > Alteromonadaceae > Alkalimonas. The sequence continues at coordinate 304 of JAIUMG010000223.1, read as the reverse complement.
TGTCGGTGTTGACGGATGATGAATACCGTCAGCTGCATGAGGTCGCATCAGCCTTAGCGATGACGGTATTGACCGAAGTGAGTAATGAAGAAGAAACCAGACGTGCGGTGGCTTTAAAAGCACAGCTGATTGGGATCAACAATCGTGACTTGCGTGATCTGTCGACTGATCTGGCCACCACCCCACAGCTTAGACAGTTAATCCCAGCCAGCACGACCGTGGTGTCTGAGTCCGGTATCTATTCCAACCAGCAGGTTCGCCAACTATCGAAACATGCAGATGCCTTCCTGGTCGGCAGCTCACT
>JAIUMG010000222.1 GCA_022565655.1 Alkalimonas sp. | reverse complement strand
AATGCCATCGTCAAAGACAGCGGCATTCAGTAATTGTTGATGCTCCAGCAGCTTATTTTCCAGCTCAGCCAGGCTGAGTTTTTTCATGGCGGCCAGATGTTGTCGGCTTGTTTTCAAGGTCATTGCATCATCTCTTTGTACAAATGGGATGGATTTATCAGCAGTGCATTATACGTTGTTTGACCTGATGCATAACTCCTGCCAGAAATAAAAAAATTGGACTGGCTAGACCATTATCAGGCCGATTTGAGGTAGACTGAGCGAGTTTTTCAGTAACCTAACGCGGAACTTTCATGTTTTTGACGCCATACATCACCCTGCAGGGGGAAGAGTTTTCTTTTAGCCGGGCGCAGGCCAGTACTTTTGCCAAAAAAGTCGCTTGTGACTTTAATCCTTTGCACGATGAGGATGCGAAACGATTTTGTGTGCCCGGTGACTTGATGTTTGCCTGGTTTGCAAGTCAGTACGGCATCAGTGAGCAGTTATATTGCACGTTTTCTGGCATGGTTGCCTCTGATACCTGGCTGCATTTTAGTCAGCAGGGTGAGGAAATCCATATTTGCGATCGACAAGAAAAAGTGTACTTATCATTACGTCAGCAAGGGCCAGTGATACGGGATCAAGCGCTGATTGAGTCGATAGTGACCGATTATGTTCGCTTCTCAGGACAAAATTTTCCACATATATTACAGCCACTGATGCAGCAGCATGATGTGATGATCCACACACAGCGTCCTATGGTGATTTATGAAAGCATGGCATTGCACTTCACGACACTGCCAGAGCAACTGCCTCAGCTGGAGTTGACACAAAGCAGCATGGAAGTGACCGGTCGACGGGGCAATGTTGCGCTGGATTTTAGCTTTAGTGGGCAGGGATTGGTGATGGGCCAAGGCCGTAAGCAGATGATCCTCAGCAACTTATCCGCTTACGACCCAGAGGCCATGCAGGCAATGGTCGATGAATATGATCGGCGCAAGGCCGCATTTTTTACCAGCTAGCTTCGCTGGTTAGTATCGGCGCTTTCGTAGCGCTGATAAAATACGCCAGATATGAGCCAGTACGTAGTAGTAGGCCACCCCAAGCACTAAAAACAGCACTAACAAAAGCCCTTCAGGCAGCAGCAGGTATTCAGCCAAGGCGCCAATACTGGCGCAGATGCCAGCCAGACCGGCGATCAATAACAATGATTGCCGGGAGTTGAGCCCCATGCGTAATGAAATATGATGCAGGTGTTCACGGTCGGCTTTAAACGGCGATTGTCCTTTACGGAGCCGACGGATCATGATCACGGCCATGTCCAGTAATGGGATGGCAATAATCCATAACGCGGTGACAGGCCGGAAGCTGCTGGCTGGGCTCTGACTGCCTTGCAGTAATAACCAAATGACCGTCAGACCAATCAGCATACTGCCGGCATCACCGAGGAACACTTTACGCATGCCAAACCATTGCAGGTTCGCCGCCAGGTAGGGAACCAGTGCCGTGATCATTAATAAAGGCAGCAGTGCGGTTTCCTGCTGCCCCCACATCAACATAAAAAAGCTCAACATGATCATGCACAGTAAGCTCAAAGTACCTGCCAGTCCATCGATGCCATCGGTCATGTTAAACGCATTGATGGCTGCGATCACGGCGATGACGGTTAATGGTGGCCCCAACCAGCCTAGCTCAATGGGGCCGAGCCCAAAGAGATTGCCAAGGTGAGCCAGATGCAGATCAAGGCTCAGCATCATGGCAATAGCAACCATTGACTGGATAATTAAGCGCAGGTTGACCGATAGATCCATCGCATCGTCGCAAGCGCCCAACACGACGATAACGGCTGCACAGCCAATAAACTGCCAGTGACTGGCTGAGCTGATGTCATGGCTTAGCAAGCCGGCAGTTAACCCAATAAAGAGCGCAAGGCCGCCAATCAAGGGCACCTGGCCTTGGTGTTGTTTGCGTCCTTTAGGAACATCTATTAATTGCCAACGGTTGGCCAGGGGACGAAGGACGCCCAGCATTGTCGAAGCTACCAGCAGAGTGATCAGAAAAGGCCAAAGCTGCAGATACATAGGATTCCTTTTTTGCTAAGCTGTTGTCATTGTTCAGCTTACAGTCAGTAGCCTGTCGCTACGCTGAACAAACTTATCAGAACATAACTTACCGTGAGCGAATTATCTTGATGCACATTTTGCTGATTAGCAACATGGGGCCTAAGCCATCGGCACCTGTACAAGGGCAGTTTATCGAACAGCAGCGCCAGGCCTTGCCTGTGCCAACCGATTACCACTTTATGCGTTGGCATCAGGATACGTTACTGAATCGTTGTTTGAAATACCCAGTGTGGGCGCTGTCGTTTTTCTGGCGTTACCTATGCCGCCGCAAAACTTATCAACTGCTGCATGTGCATTTTTATTACCCAACCATTTGGCTAGCAATTTTGTATAAGCTACTGCGTAACCGCAAGGTGGCGATAGTGGTGACCTGTCATGGCAGTGATATATATCACTATCAGCCACCAGGCTGGGGGTACCGTTGGTGCGCTCGCTGGGTTGACCACTGGGTGTTTGCCAGCCCGGCATTGCAGCAACGGTTTTTTAAACCGGTTCGTTCTGCTTCGGTGCTGTCTGCTGGCATTGCCGCTGAGTTTGCTGAGGTTGAACCAGTGGCACTGACTGATAAAGACATTGATGTGCTGTTTGTCGGCAGTTTGGATCACAACAAAGGCCTGGACCGATTGCATAAGCTGTTGCCGCATCTGTCCGACCGACAGGTTGTCGTGATAGGCCAGGGAGCAATGCAGCATGATGTCGAGAGCTGGAGCAGCCAGTATCCGAACGTACGTTGGTTGCCAACACAATCACAAGCTGAGCTGATCCGCTGGTACCGGCGTAGCAAAGTCTTACTCAGTTTATCCAGAAAAGAGTCCTTTGGGCTGGTGATGACGGAGGCACTGGCGTGCTCCACACCGGTCATTGCGACAGAGACAGACGGCTCAGTTGCGCAGTTGCAAGCCGATTATGGGGTGTTGATTGCTCAAAGTGAGCAAGAGGATGACCTTACTGTAAAGCTGCTGCAGGCCATGCAGCAGCTTTGGCAGTTACCGGAGGCGCACTATCAACACATGCAGCAGCAAGGGCGGTACTATGCGCAGGGCCAGCTGCTGCCGGTTATCGCTGAGCAATTAATCGAACGCTATCGGCGACTTCAAGCAAACAAGGGTACAGCAGCATGATGCAGGACAACGTAGATCGGGTTCAAATTGGTCCGGTACAGGTAGGGGCTTATCTGGATCAGCAACAGTTGCTTGAAACCATCGTTAACGACCAAGGCCAGATTTTTGCTGGCTCCGCGATAGCCATTAACCCGGAAAAAGTCATGACAGCACGGCAGGACCAAGCGGTCGCACAGATGTTGCAGCAGGCGGAAATTCGTTATGCAGATGGCATTGGTGTGGTCGTCGTGATGCGGCTGCGGTTGAAGCGGGCTATTCAGCGGATCCCTGGTTGTGAGTTATGGCAGGCACTGATGTTACGCTGTGCCCGGTTTCAGGTGCCTGTCTATCTGGTGGGAGCGAAGCCGCAGGTGTTGGCGCAAACCAAAGATAAGTTACTGCAACAGCAGGTGGATGTGGTTGGTGCCACTGATGGTTATTTCAATGATGAACAGCAAGTGATTGAGTCCATCAGGCAAAGTGGCGCTCAAGTGATATCTGTGGCGATGGGCTCTCCGAAGCAGGAGCAGTTTATTGATCGTTGTAAAAAGCAGTTGCCAGCGTGTTTTTTCATGGGGGTTGGTGGCAGTTACGATGTGTTCACTGGCAATGTAAAGCGAGCCCCCGCACTTTGGTGTAAACTGCATCTGGAATGGGCCTATCGGTTAGTAAGCCAACCTAGCAGGCTGGGGCGGCAAGGCAAGTTATTCCATTATCTCTGGCTGGTGCTGCGAGGGCGATTATGACGGCTGTTAAGCAAAGCAGTGAGCAACCTTTGATCAGCGTCTACATGCCAACACATAACCGGTGGCGCATGGCGATCACTGCCATTGAATCCGTGTTACAGCAAGACTATCCACATTTTGAGCTGATTGTCGTCGATGATGGTTCCACCGATCAGAGCTGGCAGGAACTGAATCAACGCTATGGCAGCCATGCGCAAATACGTCTGTTACGTCATCAGCACAGTCGGGGAGCCTGTGCGGCCCGAAACACGGCAATTAAGGCTGCCAAGGGTGATTTTTTGACAGGCCTGGATGATGATGATGTGTTTTACCCGCATCGCTTATCCAGTTTGCTGGCGGCCTATCAACCCGGCGATTCCATGGTTTGCTCTGGCTACTGGTGGCATTACGGCACCGTCAGGAAAAAGCGCTATGCCAGCGATGCGGTAGTTGATATTCAAAGTTTACTGGATGTACATAGCTTATCGAACCAGGCTTTAGTGCCTACTCGTTATATGCAGGCTGTAGGTGGTTTTGATGAGCAGTTGGCTGCCTTTCAGGATTACGATATGTGGGTTCGGCTGGTGGCTCAGTTTGGCCCAGCCCGGCGCATTGCCAACATCAGCTATCAGGTGAATGCCGGGCACGAAGCTGGCCGGATTTCTGGCTCGCCAAAACGGTTGCAGGCGCATGATGACTTTGTTCAGAAGCACCAAACCCTGATGAGTGAGCAAAACAAGCAAAATCAGCAGTTTTACCGACGCAGTATGCAGCAAGTACCCATGTCGGTTGCGCAGTTAATTCAGGATTGCCGTTTTGGCTTGATTGGTTTGAAAATGCGCTATTACCTGAAATTGAAACTAGGCTGGCTAAGCCGGCTGAGATTACGGTTGCTGCAAAAAGGCTGGCGAGGTTTCTTTGGTTGATAAGGCGATAAACTCCAGTGTTCCTGCCTGGTGCAAATGGTTGTTTCTGGCTGCATCTGGCTATTTGTTGCTTGATATCACCCAGGGTGCTTTGTCAGCAGCAGGTTGGCTGCACTGGCCACTTTCAGTCGTGTTTAAGGCACTGTTGTTGGTGGGGATGCTGGCTGTGATTTGGCAGGTTGAATCACGGCGTTGGCTCAAAGTCATGCTGTTTTTGTTGCCTGCTTTGTTATTGCTTGGCCCGGCTTTCAGTCAGTTTTTATATCAACCGGCCTTGCCCTTTAGTCAGGATGCTATCCTGGTTGGCAAGGTACTGGCGCCTGCCATTGTGTTGCTGTGTTTTTGGCACTATGCCCGTCAGCTGCCAGTTCAGGCATACTGGATGTTGCAGTTGCTGATGCATATCAGCTCAGTAGCGCTGCTGTTTAGTTTTGTGTTCGGTTTTATGGGGTTTGGTTATGCTGCATACAGCCCGATGGATCAGATTGAGCTGGACGCCCTTGGTAGTAGTGGCTTCTTACCGGCTGCTAATGAAGTATCGGCACTGTTGTTGGTACTGACTGCATTTCAGTTGCAGCAAAGCTGGAGTCGCTACCGTCGTCTGTACCTGCCGATTAGCCTGCTTGCCCTGTTTTGTGCGGTACAGTTATTAACCAAGACGGCCTTACTGGGCGTGGTGAGTTTGATGTTGTTGATGCCATTACTGCATCTGACTGAAACTATGCGCAGAAAGGCTTTATGGCTACTGGCAAGCAGTGCCCTGTTACTGCTGATGTTGAGTCCATGGTGGTTGCAACCGGTACTGCAACTG
>JAIUMG010000221.1 GCA_022565655.1 Alkalimonas sp. | reverse complement strand
CGCCATGCAAGGTGCGCGCTTCCCAGCCTACAGTAGCATCGTCGGCGGTGGCGAAGTGCTGCAACAAGCTGGCTTCCAGTTGGTACTCGTACACACCTGGCTGGCACAGCAACATGGCCTGGGTATGCGCCTCGGCACTAATGCGAGCAGCATGCTGCATCAGTGCAATTTCGCCTTGATCTTTGATCAGCCGCATCTCACTGAGCACTGGCCGCAAATCATGGATCGCGGTAGGCACCAGCTCACTTTGCCGCGGGGTACTTCGGATCTGTTCCAATGCAGCAAAGACGTGCTGATCAAACAGCGGATCGGCGCCAAAACTAAAATACAACTGCTGTTTACCACGTAAGGCGTCGAGCACGGCATCCGATTGCTGCGATAGCGAAGCGGCAGGCACACCGAATACAGCTTCAGCCTGCTCGGTACCATAACGCCGACCTTGCCAAACCTCTGCTTGTGGGTCTTTATCGCGACACAGCAGCAACTCACTGCATTGCCCCTGCTCATCTTTGGCCAGAATCAGCAGCGCATCCGGCTCGGGAAAGGCGGTTAAATACCAGAAATCGCTGGCCTGTCGAAAGGGATATTCGGTGTCACGGCTACGGGTTTGCTCACGGGCTGCCGGTATCAGCGCAACCGTTGAAACTGGCAACTGAGCCAACAGACGTGCTCTGCGATCGGCAGTGGCATGCTCCATGGGTGGTTTCATCCTGTTAGTGCAGTGTTTTCTTTGGTGTTGGATCGGCGTGATATTTTTGCCCGACTTCATGAAAGCAATTCAGCGCCAGGATCCGAATGTGCTCCAACACCAGATAATAGGATTCTTCATTTTCTTTGTCTGAAAAATCGCTGCTACTATGTACGTCTAAACGAGTGATTTCGGTCAGTTGCTCGATGGCATCGCGAATATCGTCCGACACCAGCGATAAGTCGGTTTGCAGTACAGCAAAGCCGACCAAAAACGCCTGACACCATTCCACCACGGCTTCTAAGCGCTCGATCAGGCTGTCGTCATCGCTTGGCAACAGCAACGCAAAGGAGTAATCCGGCTGCAGCAACTGGCTGTTGGTTGCGGTAATAAGCTCAAGAATTTGTTTTTGTACCGCCACTGGAACGGCCTGGCTGTCATTTAAGAAATCGTACAACACCGGCATGATTTGCGCCTGCTCTGGCTGTACCCCGGCACTGAGTAAACCACTGACCAAGCCATGCAGCTCGGCCGGCGAGGCCATCAACTGCGATTCTTCCAACTTTACTAACCACTGCTCATAAGGCAGCACATAAGGAGTAGACATAGGAACGTTCACCAAGATGCTTTGCTCTATACTACCATTTGCCATTCATTCAGCCAATAATAGCGGCCGCCTTTCGAGCAACCAGAATAAGATTCCCCCTCACCACCTTTCGGAGCCACCCGATGCAATGCTATACTTAAGGTGTTCTCTGGGCTGTTGGTGATTGGATCGACGTCCCTGAGCCGATATTCAGATTGAAAAGGGATTCACCCTGTCGCTCTTGTGCAAGCCCGGCTCGTATCGGGAAGCCTGCGGCGGCACCCGACTCCCGCCTTGAACCCAGGGTTCAAGGGCAACAATCCAACACGGCAGTTTCGGAGAACATCTAATACCTATCGCCTTATCCACCAGTAGGGACTCATAACACCGTGACCAGCCGTACTGAACTGCGCCAGCTGATCCGTCATCGCCGCCAACAACTGAGCCATCAGCAGCAACAGCAAGCCGCCCAGGCATTGGCCGAACGGGTCTGCCAGTGGTCTGGTTTAGAGGACTGCCAGCACATTGCGCTTTACCTCAGTAACGATGGTGAGCTGGATACCTGGCCTTTGATCCATGCGTTATGGCAACGCCAGAAACACGTCTATTTGCCTTTGCTGCACCCGTTCACGAGTGGTCACTTAATCTTTCAGCACTTTTTGCCCAACACCCCGATGCGCCACAACCAGTTTGGCATTCCCGAACCCGACTGGAGTTGCCCGGATCTGATGCCAGTAGCACAACTGGATCTGATTGCCACTCCCTTGGTGGCCTTTGATGCCAAAGGCAATCGCTTGGGCATGGGCGGTGGTTTTTACGACCGGACTTTAGCCAACTTTGCCGGGCAAAGCGCAGATGGCCGGGCACGACTGATGGGCCTGGCTCATGATTGCCAGCAAGTCGATGCGATCCCAACGGAAGCCTGGGATGTGCCGCTACCCGCTATTTGCACCCCGAGGCAGATTTTTCTGCCTTAATTTGCAGGAATCTGCTGTCGTCCTGCGCTCAGTTCGCTATAATAGCGCTCTTAAGATATCCATCTGTACGGCTAATTAAGGTTTTCTTATGCTCACCCAAGATGACATGAAACGCAAAGCAGCCTGGACTGCGCTCGATTTTATCCCCCGACACACCATCGTCGGCGTGGGTACCGGTTCCACCGTCAATCATTTTATTGATGCGCTGGCCACCATTAAAGATGACATCGAAGGTGCGCTCTCCAGTTCTGAGCAATCAACAGAGCGCTTGAAAGCCTTAGGGATCCCGGTACTGGATTTAAACTCAATTGACAGCTTTGCCGTTTATGTCGATGGTGCGGATGAAATCAACCCGGATCGCCATATGATCAAAGGGGGCGGTGCCGCCTTAACACGGGAAAAAATTGTTGCCGCCGTGGCTGAGACCTTTATCTGCATTGTTGATGAAAGCAAAGAAGTGCCGGTATTGGGCCAGTTCCCACTGCCGGTTGAAGTGATCCCGATGGCCAGCAGCTATGTCGCGCGGGAATTGAATAAAACCGGTGGTCGTGCGGTACTGCGTCAGGATGTGGTAACCGACAACGGCAACCTGATCCTCGACGTACACGATTTGGATATTCGCAACCCAATCCAGCTGGAAGCACAGATCAACAACATTGTCGGTGTGGTGACCAATGGGATTTTTGCAGCACGGGCTGCCGATATTGTGCTGGTTGGCAGCCAGCAAGGCACCAAAATCTATAAATAAAACAACAGCCCGGATCCATGCCATTCGGGTATACCGCGGGTCCATGTCCACCCAGACATTTCGCAATATAGAGAAGCATCATGGAAAAATTTTCATTACCGAAAGACAAGATTAAAATTTTACTGCTGGAAGGCCTGCACCAAAGTGCGGTGCAGACCTTTAAAAACCAGGGCTACAGCAATATTGAGTACCTGAAGACCTCACTGCCTGAAACGGAGTTGGTCGAGAAAATTCGTGATGCACATTTTATTGGTATTCGCTCCCGGACCCAGCTGACCGAAACCGTGCTGGATGCAGCCGAAAAGCTGGCGGGTATCGGTTGTTTTTGCATTGGCACCAACCAGGTTGATCTGAATGCGGCACTGCAGCGTGGTATCCCGGTGTTTAACGCGCCATTTTCCAATACCCGCTCAGTGGCCGAATTAGTGCTGGGTGAGATCATCATGCTGCTGCGGGGTATTCCAGCCCGCAATGCAGCGGCACATCGCGGTGAGTGGCAAAAAACAGCTAATCAATCCTTTGAGGCTCGCGGCAAAACCCTGGGTATTGTTGGCTATGGCCATATTGGCACTCAGCTTAGTATTATGGCCGAGCATATCGGCATGCGGGTGCAGTTTTACGACATTGAAGACAAGCTGGTGCTTGGCAATGCCACTCAGGTTGATTTCAGCACCTTGCTGAAAACGTCCGATATCATCAGCCTGCATGTGCCGGAAACCGCGCAAACCCAAAATATGATCGGACAATCAGAACTGGACTTAATGAAAGCCGGCAGCATTCTGATCAATGCCTCACGTGGCACCGTGGTGGATATCGATGCCCTGGCTTCAGCCCTTGATAGTAAGAAGCTGGCGGGCGCAGCCATTGACGTGTTCCCGGTTGAACCGAAAAGCAACAGCGAAGAGTTTGTCTCACCACTACGTGCTTTTGATAATGTGCTGCTGACCCCTCACATTGGCGGCTCGACCCAGGAAGCACAGGAAAATATCGGCTACGAGGTGGCGGGCAAGCTGGTGAAGTACAGCGACAATGGCTCTACACTGTCTGCAGTCAACTTCCCTGAAGTCTCCCTGCCTGAGCATACCGGCCGTCATCGTTTGCTGCATATCCACAAAAACCAACCGGGCATGCTGACCAAAATCAACGAAGCCTTTGCCAAGCACCAAATCAATATTGCCGGTCAGTACCTGCAAACCAGTGCGGATATTGGCTATGTGGTGATTGATATTGACTCCGCCGACTACGCCCTGGCATTAGCCGAGCTGAAAGCCATCCCCGGTACGTTGCGAGCGCGGGTATTGCACTAAGATTAGAACGAGTAAACCACCGATGCCGAGGTTTCGGTATCGGTTTTAAAACGGGCATTGTCGGGCTTGGAGTTATACTTAACGATAAAGTTAAGCCGCATCGATAAGCTGCCATGCAGCTGAGCAGTCAAGCTCGTTCTGCTTTGCACACTGGTATTGTCGCCATCCAGAGATAGTACAGTTTCCAGCGATTGACGAAATCGTGCGCCTTCGTAAAGCCGATATTCCAGATTGGCAGCAGCAAACCAAATCAGCCCCCCCCGGGTTTCATCATTTTGTCGGCGCTGATAGCCAACACCCGGCCCGGTTTCCAAGTCAAAGTAGTTGGGGCTATCGTCCATAATACGATTGGCATAACCAAGCGCCAAGGAAGCTTGCTCACGAAAAGCACCAAAGCGGTCATTTAGATAAGAACCACGCGCAAAACCGCTTTGATTGCTGGCAGCAAATTTGTAGTTACTTTGCGCCGTCACACCCACTCGCTGACCCGAGGTAATGCTTTGGTAGCCACCATCAGTGTCGTCACGCACCTTGCTGGTTCGAATCAAGCCCTGAAACTGATAACGGTTACGAAAATAGGGGATTTCGTGCAGCAGTTCCACATTGCTGCGCACGGAGGTTGCTTTGGTATTACCACTGCTGTAGAGCAAACCTAACTCAACATCGCCACCTAAGCTTTCTGTCTCGGCAACTGGCTGAGCCAACACCGCACTGCAAAACAAAGATGCCAACAGCAGACTTAGGTTTGTTCGATTGAACTGCATCATCAACAAAAAAATCCCGGACCGAAAAAGGCAATTATTGTAAACCTTTTCAGACAGCAGACCAAGCCTAGACAGCTAGATTGCCATTGAAACTCGTTAAACAACACAGCCAATCGGTTCAATGCAGTGAGTCAGCATCGCCGAGCACGTCACCAGCTATCTATTCTATGCAGAGTTGGTGATGAACTCAGGTTCGCCCTGGCTTAGCCTTCTGCTCTGGCGGCAATAAACTCCAACGCCAACGCCAAACGTGACAAGCTGCGCTCTTGACCAACCAGCAATAGCGTTTGTTCCAGCGACGGTGAATTGCCACCACCGGTGACAGCAACCCGCAGTGGCATGCCTACTTTACCCATGCCCAGCTCCAGTTCTTCTGCAGTAGCATGAATGGCTTGCTGAATGGACTCTGCTGTCCACTCGGTCAGGGCAGCCAGCTTTTTCTGGGCCAAGGTTAGTGGCTCAGCGGCGACCGGACGCAAATGTTTTTTCGCTGCATTGGCTTCAAATTCAGCAAAGTCTTCGTAAAAATAGCGGCTGACTTCGACCATTTCTTTTAACGTTTTCACCCGATCGGCCTGCACAGTAATGACATCCGTAATGGCTGGCCCATTCGAGGTGTCCAGCC
>JAIUMG010000220.1 GCA_022565655.1 Alkalimonas sp. | reverse complement strand
CTTGATTTCGACCCGGTCGGCGGCTTCCATCCGGGCCTTTAACGCCTCCATCCCATGGACCATTCTAGTCGTTGATGATGAGCCAGAGATGCATCAAGTCACCCTGATGGCTTTGCGTGATTTCAGTTATCAGCAACGCAAACTCCACTTTATTAGCGCCTACAGCGCTGCTGAAGCAAAAAAGATATTGCAACGCGATAACGATATTGCGCTCATCCTGCTGGATGTCGTCATGGAGACCGATGATGCTGGCTTGACTCTGGTGCAATACATTCGTGATACGCTGGAAAATCACCTGGTACGCATTATTCTGCGTACTGGCCAGCCTGGTCAGGCTCCTGAGCAACAGGTGATCAAAGACTATGATATTAACGATTATCGTTCAAAAACCGAGTTAACGGTACAACGCCTCACCACCACGGTCGTCTCTGCGCTGCGAGCCTTCACTGTCATTCAGCAACTTGCACAACTTAACCAAACCCTTGAAGAAAAAATTACAGCACGGACTCGGGAGCTCGAAGCAGCCAATGCGCAATTAAAACAAACCGTTGCCGAACTCGAAGCCGGTGAACGAGCCGGTAAACAAGTACAGTTCAAGTTGTTACCGGCTCAAGATATCAGCTATGGTGATTACCAGTTCAGCCATACCTTGCAACCATCCGACTTTATGAGCGGTGACTTTGTCGACTACTTTGCCCTGGATGCGAACAAGGTCATCTTCTACATCGCAGACGTTGCTGGGCATGGTGTTGCATCGGCCTTTGTCACGGTATTTTTAAAGCGCTTTATTGGTGCCCTCTTCGAGCAATTTCAACGAGGCGATTCCACCGCTCTGGCTGATCCTGCGGCATTACTCAGCAAATTGAATCGTGAGTTATTAAACGAAAATATCACCAAATACATCGCGATTTTTTATGGGGTGCTCGATACGAAACAGCAGCAAATTACCTACGCCAATGCCGGAGCTTATCCCTGGCCACTTCTCTGCCAGCACCAGCAGCCTGCCGAGTTTCTTGAGTTAAAAAGTACGCCCGTGGGTATGTTTGACACCTCAAGCTATCAAAACCAAACCATGACGCTGGCCGACGACTTTGCCCTGTTTATTTTTTCAGATGGCATACTCGATACCTTGCCAGAAGCCACCTCAGAGCAAAAGCTGCAACGTATTCAGCAAAGCTGCTCTTCAGACACAAGCATTACAGCATTAATGAACTCACTGAATATCGAGCCTGCGCAACCATTACCGGATGACTTAACTATACTTAAACTGGAACGCCGGAGGGTATCAACATGAGCCAGGATCAAATCCTTTTTGCCTGCCTGCAAGACAGCTGCTACTTTAAACTTTCAGGTGAATTGCGTTACACCAATGCCAGCGGTATGGACGATTTGATAGAACAACTGTTTGAGCAAGAGCAACCGGCCTGTGCCCATGTTGTGGTCGATTTAAACGATGCTACCTTCATGGATAGCACTCATATCGGCTTGCTGGCCAGCCTGGCCAGACACTGCCAGCAACACAACCTGCCTAAGCCAACCTTGTTTTCTACCCAACCAGAAATCAACGAGTTACTGCTCGGGTTGTGTTTAGACGATGCCTTTGACTTTGTACAACAACCCACAAACCCATCGATGGATTTAACAGCCGTGCAATCTGAAGCTCACACCGACAATGAGCAAGGCTTGATGATCCTGCGCGCTCACGAAGCCCTGATTGAATTAAATAACAAAAATGAGTCTGAGTTTCGTTCTGTGGTTGAATTACTGAAGCAGCAATTAAAATGATCAAAGGGCATCAGCCCCTACCATAACGATCTTCGAACCGCACAATATCATCTTCGCCAAGGTAACTGCCACTTTGAACCTCAATCAGTTGCAAGGCTATTTTGCCGGGATTTTCCAGCGAGTGTGTCGCCCCCAATGGAATATAAACCGACTCATTTTCAGAGAGCAGCTGAACCACGCCATTGATGGTGACTTTAGCGGTACCGGACACGATCACCCAATGCTCGGCCCGATGATGATGCAACTGGCTGGATAAACGCTCACCAGCATCCACCGTAATATGTTTGACCTGATAGCGTGCTCCTTGAACCAACGACTCATAGTGCCCCCAAGGCCGGAAAACCTGCTGATGAATACGGTGCTCGGCTCTGCCATCCGCTTTTAGCTGTTCAACCAATGACTTCACCTGTTGCACCTGATCCTTTGTCGCCACTAACACCGCATCTTTTGTTTGCACCACCACAAGATCTTGCACGCCAATCAGCGCTACCAGAGCATCTTCGCTGTAGACAAAATTGTTATTGCTGTGCTGGCTGATGATATCGCCATAACAAGCATTGCCATCTTCATCTTTATTTGCTAACGACCACAGCGCCGACCAGGAGCCAACATCGCACCAGTCCGAGCACAACGGCAGCACCAAGGCGTCGCGGGTGTGCTCCATCACGGCATAATCGATGGATTCAGCCGGGTAACCGGCAAAAGCATTCGTGTTGATACGAATAAAGTCCATATCCGGTTGAGGCTGCTCAATCGCCTGCTGACAAGCATGATAAATATCTGGCCGGTATTGTTTCAGTTCAGCAAGGTACTTGCTGGCTTTCACCAAAAACATCCCTGAGTTCCAGTAGTAGTCGCCACTTTGCAAAAAACGCTCTGCCGTATGCAAGTCGGGCTTTTCAACAAAGCGATCCACCTGATACGCCGGTAAGGGTTCCTCAGCTGCGCCTTCAGCCACAGTCACTGGGTCTCCCCGTTGAATATAACCAAAGCCAGTGGCGGGCGATTGGGGGGATACGCCAAAAACAACCAGTTTACCCGCTGCCGCGTAAGGGATCGCTTGCGTTACAGAACGCTGAAATGCAGCTTGCTGCTCAATCACATGATCAGCGGCCAACACCAGCAATAGCGGGTCTTTACCCTGCAGCTGCATCAGCAGTGCCGCCAGTGCTATTGCCGGCGCGGTATTGCGGCCCTCAGGCTCCAGTAGAATATTATGATCAAGCCATTGTCGTTGCCGTAATTGCTCCGCCACAATAAAACGATGCTCCTCATTGCACACCACCAAAGGCCGGGCGCAATTCAAGCCTGACAAGCGTGCCAAGGTTGCTTGCATCATCGAGTCGGAACCATGCAGCTTAAGAAATTGTTTGGGAAATAACTCTCTTGAAAGCGGCCACAGCCTGCTGCCCGTGCCACCGGCTAAAATCACAGGTACAATCATAAATAAACACAATGTAAAATCATGTGGCTAGTATACCCTCCAACTGTCGCCTTAGCTAAAGCGCTTTTAGCGCCTGCTATATGCTGTACCTTGTCCTGGCATGGGTATGGAGCTAAAGTTTTTGTGTTGCGCGCCGATAATCTGATTAGTTCACAGCTGTTGTCGTTTGTTTTTATTAGCATTCACAGTATGATGACCTATAAAAGCCGATGGTGACGATGAGGTTTAACATGTCTGACATTCTCCTGGGTACACGCGCTATTGGTGCTCATCATGCTCCCTTCGTTATTGCCGAACTATCTGGTAACCATGATCAGTCGCTGGATAAGGCTTTGGCGATGGTGGATGCCGCCGCGGCCTGCGGCGCTGACGCCATTAAATTGCAAACTTACACCGCTGACAGCATGACCTTGGATATTCATGAGAATGAATTTTTGATCCAGGACTCGGATAACTTATGGCAAGGCCGCTCGCTGTATAGCTTATACCAACAGGCCATGACACCAGCAGAATGGCATCAGCCACTTTTTGAGCGAGCCCAGCGACTTGGCCTGCTGGCTTTTAGTTCACCTTTTGATACTAATGCTGTCGCATTTTTAGAAAGTCTGGATGTTCCTTGTTATAAAATTGCCTCGTTTGAGAACAGCGATCATGCGCTGCTGGCCGCCGTAGCGCAAACCGGCAAGCCAGTGATTGTCTCCACCGGCATGGCCAGCCTGAGTGAATTAACTGAATCGGTTGAGGTGCTGCGCCAGCACGGTTGCAAGCAATTAATCTTACTGAAATGCACCAGCCATTATCCGGCTCGGCCAGTCGATGCCAATATCAACACCATTCCACATCTAGCGCAGCTGTTTGATTGCCAGGTCGGCTTGTCTGATCATACCGCAGGCATAGGCGTCGCTGTAGCCAGTGTCGCACTTGGCGCAACGGTGATTGAAAAGCATTTTGTGCTGGATCGCAGTGAAGGCGGCGTCGATGCCGAGTTCTCTCTGGAGCCAAATGAATTTTCGCAATTAGTAACCGAATGTCGCCGCGCCAAAGATGCGCTTGGCACTGTGTTTTATGGTGCTACAGAAAAAGAACTCGCCTCACGTCGTTTTCGTCGTTCCCTGTACATTGCCGAAGATATCAAGGCTGGTGAGGCCTTTACGCCACAGAACCTGCGCTCGGTGCGACCCGGGCTTGGCTTGGCGCCCAAATACCTGCCATTATTTCTTGGCCGTACCGCCAGTACCAACCTTCGCAAAGGCACCGCCTTGAGCTGGGAGCATCTTGCTACAGTGCAGGCTGACACTCAGGTCATGCTCTAGGATGGCGACAATGAACTATCTGGTCGCCACCACCAAAAGCTGGAACATTGAAGCCTTCCATCATTTCAGCCCCGGCCTGCCGGGCGACTGGCACTTGATCACCTCACCGGAAGCACTAACCCAGGATCTGCTACAGCAGCTAAAGCCAGCTTATATTTTCTTTCCGCACTGGAACTGGAAAGTGCCGGCTGACATCACCAGCCAGTATCCCTGTGTCTGCTTTCATATGACGGATTTACCTTTTGGCCGGGGCGGCAGTCCACTGCAAAACCTGATCCTGCGTGGGGTAAGCGCGACGCAACTGACCGCTTTGCAGATGACCGATGAGCTGGATGCCGGGCCCATTTATGCCAAGCTACCACTCTCGCTTGAAGGCAGTGCGGAACAAGTTTTCCGCCGCGCCGCCCCCATCGTCTACCATTTGATGGAAGCCATCATTCAGCAAGCAATAGCACCAGTGCCACAACAAGGGCATGCTGAGTATTTTCAACGCCGTACAGCAGTTCAGAGTGAGTTACCACTCGATGCAGATGCCAACAGCTTGTATGATTTTATCCGTATGCTCGATGCCGAAGGCTACCCCCATGCTTTTATTCAACACGGCCAATGGCGACTTGAGTTTAGCCAGGCCAACAAAGAGCCCAATGGCGAGATATCTGCAGAAGTGCGTTTTGTTCCAATAATTCCAGCAGCAGGAGAACCATCATGAAAACGGTCGTAGTGGTTGCGGCACACCCGGATGATGAAGTACTTGGCTGTGCTGGTGCAATTGCGCTGCACAGTGCAGCTGGCGATCAGGTGCATGTTATTTTTATGGCCGATGGCGAGCAGTCGCGCACAGCGAAAACACCTCAGCATCAGGCGCGCCAACAGGCCGCCCGTTCGGCAGCCGAGGCTTTAGGTGTCCGTTCTGTCCGGTTTTTGGATTTTGCCGATAATGCCATGGACTCCGTTCCCTTGCTGCAAATTGTTCAGGCGCTGGAAAAAGCACTTAGCCCGTTGCAACCAGAGTGTATTTATACTCATTTTGGTGGCGATTTAAATATCGATCACCGGCTGACCTACCAGGCGGTGTTGACCGCCTGCCGACCGCAACCCGAGCAAAGCGTGCGCAGCATCTATTGTTTTGAAGTACCCAGCAGCACCGAATGGGCTGCTCACAGCGAAGCGACATTCCGGCCACAGTTGTTTATTGATACCAG
>JAIUMG010000219.1 GCA_022565655.1 Alkalimonas sp. | reverse complement strand
CCAGAGTTATACCCCTCAAGCAGGCGGGTAAAGGTATCCGGTTGGTGGCCATCGACAATCAAGGTATCCACACCATGAGCCGTGGCCTTTTCTGCAGCCTGAATTTTAGTACGCATGCCGCCGGTACCAACGCTCGAACTAGACCCTCCGGCCAGTTTATAAATGCTCTCATCAATGGTCCGTACTTCCGGGATCAGCTTGGCTGATGGATCTTTATTTGGATCCGCTGTAAACAGCCCGGTAATGTCCGAACAAATGATCAGAGCATCCGCGTCAGCAACCGTCGCTACCATGGCAGCCAGGTTGTCGTTATCACCTACTTTGATTTCTTCGGTGGCAATGGTGTCATTTTCATTGACGATGGGCAGGATCTGATGGTCGATCAAACGCCGGAATGTATTGCGAACATTGACATGACGCACTCGATCACTCAAGTCACCATGGGTGAGCAACACCTGCGCGCATGGGAAATCAAAACAGTTCGACCAGAAATTCATCATTTGATTCTGCCCTACTGCAGCCATAGCTCGCTTTAAGGCGATCGGTACCCGATGATGATTAAAATTAAAGTGGTGCCTGCCTGCCGCGACACTACCAGAAGAAACTAGAATTACTTCAATGCCTTGCTCTCGGCATTTGCGAATATAATCAGCGATAGGACCAAGGTATTTTTCACTACAACCAGCTTGGTGGTCTGGCGCAATTAAAGCGCTACCAACTTTTAGCACTATGCGACGCCAGGATGGGTTCAACATAACTCCTCCGTTCTTTAAACCGAGGGCATGATAGCAAAAATTGTAACTCAGCTCCAGTGGCTTTCAGAAATCCAGCACCGAACACGCAAAATAAAAAGATAAAATATCCATAATAAACAGATATTTATTCATACATATAAAATAAACGGTTAATTTTTAAGCAGGAGATACTAGCAAGACGCATAATAATTCTGTAATAAAATTACAGAATTAAGTCGACCACAGTAATACGCTAGATGACAACAACTTAACGGCTTAACCTGTTAACGGCTTAGTATGGCTCGCTGCTCCGGCATCCCCATCGACAGTACCAGAGGATGACTGGACGCCTGCTGCTGCATAAAGTCTTGCTTGGAGCTTAAACCCTGCCAGTTTAACCGGATCAAGCTTTGAGCGACCGCACCACCTAAACCAGAACCTGGCCCAAGCAAAATAAGGTGATCGGGAGCAAACTCTTTCATGGCAACGTCAAGTGCCAGTGAAAAGTCATAATGCCCCTGAACTTGTCTATCCAGAGTGTACTGCTGCAATGCGGATGGCTCAGTCGCCCATGGTTGCCAGATATGGCCACAGCCATCGATCAGTGGCAATGCTGGCCGCTGAAACTCATGCGCAGGAATATCGCGAAGGGCTTGCTGTGCCGCCGATCGCATCAATGGTGAGTGAAAACCAGCGTGCCCAGGCAGTATCAACGGGAAGCGCTCATCCACCTCGGGCAACTGCCGGACAGCGGCATGCACGGCCGCTTCGGTGCCTGCCAGCACCGCATAACCACCAAACCGAATCGATTCAAACAATTCACCGGGATGGGCTGCCAAAACAGCCCGAACCATGTCCAGCTTTGCCTCGTCGGGCTGCCACTCGGCATTCACCAGCGGATATATGCACTGGGCACCAGCAGCTGTGGCGGTTAGGCTGGCCATATGGCTGACATGACGCATCGCCGCCTCTGTCTGCCAGCTCCCAGCGCAACAGAGCGCCGTATACCAGCCCATCGAGTTGCCGGTGATCGCCACGATATCGTAGCTATCCAGATTAATGCTTTGATAATCCAGCACCCCGGCCGCAAAAATTAAACCGGCCGCGTTTTCAGCCTGTTGATGCAGCCGACTTGAATAGTTCGGCTGTTGATCCAGTTCGCTAATACTGGCCAGGTCAAGCTCGGCCCTGGCCTGATCGAACTGCTGACGTTGCGACGTTTTATCGCTATGCAACCGGTTGATGTAACCAAGCTCTGGTTTATTGTAAGTGCCCCGCCCCGGGCAGACCACCACAGCTGTTTTTTTCATGCATGTTGCTCCAACGGCTGCTTGTTTAACATGCTCAGTACCTGTTGTTTGATCTGCTGAGCAGAGGGCAGCACCTGATAAGCTGCTGCTCCCAGTGGAATGAAACTATCCGCCGCCGTGATACGTTCTATCTGAAAGGTATTGGGCCTGGCTTCATGCAATAAAGTAAACAGCTCTTCACTGACCGAACCACGGCGTCGGCATTCATCGACAATCAGCACCTTCTTACAGGCCCCGATGGCCGGCAAAATGGCATCCATATGCAGTGGGATCAGGCAACGCAAATCAAGCAGCCGGATTTGCAGCCCTTGCTGTCGTAACTCGGCTTCAACCTGGCGCGATAAATAATAGCCATTGGCATAACTAATAATGCATAGCTCATCACTTTCGCCATAGACAGCAGGATCTCCCAGAGCTGGCAGATCCGTATCGGGCGCTGGATAATCCCGCAACCAGCCGCCATCGCCAGGCGCCAACAAATCACGTGTCATGTACAGAGCGATGGGCTCTAAAAAAATCACCATCCGCTTCTGCAGATGAGCCAATTGCACAGCTTGACGCAACAACAATGCTGCATCTTCGCCATGCGAAGGACACAACAAAATCACGCCGGGAATATCACGGAACACCGCAAACGAATTGTCATTATGAAAATGGCCGCCAAAGCCTTTCTGATAAGCCAGGCCAGCGATACGGATCACCATGCCATTGTGGAACTGGCCGTTGGAGAAAAATGGCAAGGTCGCCGCTTCACCACGGATCTGATCTTCGGCATTGTGCACATAGGCCAGAAACTGAATTTCCGGCATGGCAATAAAGCCTTGTTGCGCCAAACCAATCGCCAAACCAAGAATGCTTTGTTCATCTAACAAAGTATTGATGACCCGATTGTAGCCAAAGGCATGCACCAGATGCTGGCTGACATTATACACCCCGCCCTTTTTTGCCACATCTTCCCCGCACATCACAATATGGCGGTACTGCGCCATCAGATCATGCAGAGTCCAGTTCAGCAATTTCGCCAAATGCTGGGGTTTATTGAGGTTGTGTTTATCGTAAGCAAACAGCTCTGTACGCTCGCTCTCGCTCGGCAATGCAGGCGCAGGGGTGACCGGGTGTTCAGGCGCAATGGAGGCCATCACAGCCTCGGCAGAGGTTAATTTCGGCCGACTAGCCGCCATATCAGCAACCCGTTCAATCCGGTTATCCAGTTGCTGCAGCCAATCGACCAGCTGACTTTGCGACATCACGCCCTGCTGCAACACCTGCGCGGTGATAAATGCCAGCGGATCCAGCGCCAGTTCATCGGCGATTCGCTCCTTCTTACGATAAGCAACTTCAGCATCCGAGCCAGCATGACCAAACAACCGCACCGTCGCCAGATGCAATACTGCGGGTTTACGCTTGCGTCGAACGTAATTCGCTGCTTCACAGGCCACCCGATAACAGCCAGCAATATCACGACTATCGGCGACAAAGTATTTCAGTTCAGGCCGCTGAGTTAAGCTTTGCTGCACCCAGCCGACCGGAGTCGGAGTCGAAATACCCAGTCCGTTGTCTTCACAGACAAACAGCATCGGCAGTGGTACCTGCTGAAAGGCGGCCCAGCTAGCGGCATTAAGCGCGCCTTGAGCCGTGGAATGGTTGAGCGATGCGTCGCCAAAGCTGCAGTAGGCAATGCTATCGTCTGGCCACAGTCCTGCAAACTGCAGCCGCTTACTTAACCCAATCGCAAAGGCAGTGCCCACCGCTTTCGGTACATGCGAGGCAATGGTACTGGTTTGCGGTGGCACATTGAGCGCCAAGCTGCCAAGCACTTTATGTCGGCCGCCTGAGATCGGATCCTCAGCCGAGGCTGCAAACGACAGCAGCATGTCATGCAATGGCGTTTGCCCAGGTACTTGCTTGCTTCGCTGCAGAAAAAAGGCCCCACTGCGATAATGCAAAAAAGCCGGATCAGTCGGACGAAGTGCTGCCGCTAGGGCTGCATTGGCTTCATGGCCACTGCTGCCAATGGTATAAAAACTTTGCCCTTTGGCCTGCATCAACCGCGAACGCAAATCCAACAAGCGGCTTTGCCACTGTGTTTCAAACAGATCAAACAATTGCGTTGCGGTTAAACCGTCGAGCTCAGCAGCCACTTCAGGCAACTGGTTGTTGTTAATTTGCTGCAAAAAGCCAGCAAACCAGGGATGTTGTTGTACCGCCATGCGAACTCCTGCCTCAATCCGCCCGAAACAGCCAGAGCAACAGCTTCGGGCCTTAGAAAAATCAGCTGAATGCTTGCAAGCCGGTTTGGGCCCGTCCAAGGATCAACGCATGCACATCATGAGTACCCTCATAAGTATTGACAGCTTCCAGGTTCATCACATGACGGATCACGTGGTATTCATCAGCAATGCCATTGCCACCATGCATATCACGGGCAATACGGGCAATATCCAACGCCTTACCGCAAGAGTTGCGTTTGATCAGCGAAATGGTTTCAGGAGCCAGCACGCCAGCATCCATCATCCGCCCGGCCTGCAAGCAGCCCAGCAAACCCAGGCTAATTTCTGTTTGCATATCGGCAAGTTTTTTCTGGATCAATTGCGTTGCCGCCAAAGGCCGGTTGAATTGAATGCGATCCAGTGTGTATTGACGGGCGGCATGCCAGCAAAACTCAGCGGCACCCAGCGCCCCCCAACCGATGCCGTAGCGGGCTTTGTTCAGACAACCAAAAGGCCCTTTTAAGCCACTAACATTCGGTAACAACGCATCTTCCGATACTTCCACCTGATCCATGACGATTTCACCAGTAATCGAGGCGCGTAACGAAAACTTGCCTTCAATCTTCGGGGCGCTCAAACCCTTCAAGCCTTTATCCAGTACAAAGCCACGAATAGCTCCTTCCAGCTTAGCCCACACCACGAATACATCGGCGATCGGTGAATTGGTGATCCACATTTTACTGCCATTCAACACATAGCCACCGGCTACTTTTTTTGCCGTGGTACGCATACTGGCCGGATCAGAACCGGCATCAGGTTCGGTTAAACCAAAGCAACCCACCCACTCACCAGAGGCCAGTTTCGGCAAGTACTTTTGTCGCTGTGCTTCGGTACCGTAGGCATGAATAGGATGCATCACCAGAGAAGACTGCACACTCATGGCACTTCGATAACCGCTATCGACCCGTTCAACTTCTCGGGCAATCAAGCCGTAACAGACATGGTTGACCCCAGCGCAGCCATACTCTTCTGGCAAGGTGGCACCCAGCAGGCCCAATGCACCCAACTCATTCATAATGTCACGATCAAACTGCTCGTGCCGATTGGCCTGCAAAATGCGCGGCATCAATTGCTCCTGACAATACTGATGGGCACTGTCACGGATCATGCGCTCCTCTTCTGTCAGCATATCGGACAGGTTAAATGGGTCTTGCCAGTTAAAAACGGGTTTACTCATGATGCAGTTATCCTCAGCGTGCACAAATTAGTCTCTAGCCAGATTAGCCAGCCTTAGTGTAAAGTTAAAATATATTAATCCTGTAGCAGGTATAGATTAAAACTATGGATATACGCCATTTGAAGTACTTTGTTGCGGTGTATGAACAAGGCAGTGTCAGTGCTGCATCGCGGCAGTGTTTTATCGCTCAGCCATCACTATCTGCCGCCATTCGGCAATTGGAACAGCAGCTGGATGTCACGTTGTTTAAGCGCCTGCCGAAAGGC
>JAIUMG010000218.1 GCA_022565655.1 Alkalimonas sp. | reverse complement strand
GAGCAAGAAGCCATTACCATGAGCCGAGATAAGCACCACACACTGATCTTTCAGGTAGATGCCGGTTTAAAGGTGAAAGGCATCGCCGATGAATTACGCAGTGCCTTTTCCAATTTAATCACCAATGCCATTAAATACACACCAGATGGCGGTGAAATCAAAGTAAGTTGGCAGCGGCAACATCGCAAAGCGGTGTTTTCGGTCAATGACAATGGCGATGGCATCGCGCCACAGCATGTGAAGCGCTTAACCGAACGTTTTTACCGGGTTGATCAGGCCAGAAACCGCTCCAATGGTGGCACTGGGCTTGGTCTGGCTATCGTTAAGCATGTGTTGTCGCGTCACAATAGCCGTTTGATTATTTTCAGTGCACCGAAAGAAGGCAGCAGCTTTTCGTTCAGTTTACCGGCCGAGTTGGTGCTGACTGATGAGCAGGAAGCAAAGTCGTTATAAGGGCCTTTAGCCAATGCCAAGCTCAACATAGCTGTCAATGATTTGCTGGCGGCGAAAGCAATCCAGGCTGTGATCGTTGACCATACCGCAGGCCTGCATATGGGCATAGATAATGGTAGAGCCAATAAATTTAAAACCGCGTTGTTTTAAATCTTTGCTCATGGCATCGGATTGTGGGCTGGTTGCCTGGTAATCCTGCGGCCCCCGGATGGTATTGACGATAGGGCGTCCATCGACAAAGCGCCACTGGTAGGCTGCAAAACTGCCAAACTGTTGCTGCAACTCCAGAAAACAGCGGGCATTGTTGACAGCGGCTTCGATCTTCAAACGATTGCGGATAATGCCCGGGTCTTGCAAGAGCTGTTCAATCTGCGTTTGAGTAAAGCGGGCCACTTGCTCGGCATCAAAGTTGGCAAATACCTGTCGATAATGCGCGCGTTTCTTCAGCACCGTATACCAGCTCAAACCAGCCTGGGCTGCTTCCAGGGTCAGAAACTCGAACAGTCGCTGATCATCAAACAGCGGTACCCCCCATTCATCATCATGGTAAGCAACATAATCGGGCTTGCTGGTGTCGAGCCAGGGGCAGCGGCTTGATTGAGGCGTTGGCATTAGAGCTCAGCCTCTTCAAGCGGCAGCTGTGGGCAAGTAAGTTCGAAATTTACTTTCGCCAGCAAGCGTTGCTCGTGTTGCAGATCAGCAATCAGCACGGGCTGTTCAAGCAGCCAATCGGCCGGTAATTTGAGCTGCAATTGCTGGTTCGATGCCTTCACCTTAAACTCTGGCAGCCAATGGTCGCGCCGTTTTTGGTTCAGCAATACAGCCAAACGCAATAGCACCAAAAGCGGAACCACTTTTTGTTGGGGATAAAGATGCAGTTTGGGCAGCTCTTCGAGTTTCAGTTTGCGTCGGTGAAAGCGCACCATGGCAGCGAGCAGCCGTTGCTGCTCCTGATTAAAACCGGGTAAATTGGCATGCTGCAGGATATAGGCCGAATGCTTTTGGATGCCGGACGAGTTAATGTGCAGGCCAATTTCAAATACCTGGCTGGCCCAATCCAGTAAACGGCCATCTTCAGCGTCAAGCTGCCATGTATCCTGCACGTGGTGAAACAGGGTCTGAGCGGTGCTTTGCACCCGTTGGCATTGTTCGTCATCAATTTGGTAGCGCTTTTGCAAGCTTTGGATGGTCTGCTGTCGAATATCCTGGTTATGCAGACGCTGACACATTTCATTCAGCACCCCCTCCCGCAGCGCCGCATCGACATAGTGCATGCTGTCGATATCCAGCATTTGAAAGGCTGCGATAAGGATGGCAACCGCAGGGCTCAGTAATTGTCTGCGGTCGTCGGTCAGGCCCGGCCAATCCAACTGATCGGTATGGCCTGCGGCTATCAGCCGCTGTTGCAAAAGCTGCAGGGCTGGTAAGCGGATGCTTTGTTGCTCTGGATCATGGTGCAGCAACAGGTCGCGGATGATTTTTACCGAGCCAGAGGTGCCAACAGCTTGTTGCCAGCCCATGCGTTTAAAACTGCCGGCGATGGACTCCAGCTCCTGTTCTGCCTGAATAATGGCGCGCTGAAAGCGCCGTTGGGTTATTTTGCCAGAGTGGAAAAACTGACCCGCATAACTGACGCAGCCCATATTGCGGCTGCTCAGTTGCAAGGGTTCTGCGCCAAGCCCGAGGGAAAACTCCGTGCTGCCACCGCCAATATCCATCACCAGCCGACGGCCTTCAAAGTGTTCAAAATGTGCCACGCCCTGATAAATATAACGGGCTTCCTCCTGGCCAGAAATGACTTCAATTGGAAACGGTAGAATTTGCCTGGCGCGCCGCAAAAAAGTGGCGGAGTTTTTAGCACGCCGTAAGGTATAGGTGGCAATAATCCGTACCGAGTCAGCAGGAATATCCATCAACGTATCGGCAAATTGCTTTAGCACGTTCAGACCACGCTCCATGGCGTCTTCGCTTAGGATCAGATCGTCACTCAGGCCTTCGGCCAGCTGTACGCGCTGTTTTTCCCGGTGCAGCAGTTGTAAATCACCGTCGATATCCCTGGCAATCACCAGATGAAAACTATTGGAACCAAGATCCACCGCGGCCATCCGCAGCTGGTTGCTTGGTTCGGGGTGTGCTTTTGTCGTATTTAGCAATCAAGTGTCCTTCACTGGCTGCAGTTTAGCCAGATACTCGTATGTTTGTTGTTGCGAACGGATATTTCGTCGGTTGCCTCGTTTGACATAGCTATTTGTCTGGTTGGCATCCAGGTGTCGCCCTTTGACGTTATCTTTCAGCTGGATCTGCATGATGTCAAGGATTTGCTGTTTTATTCTCAGATCATAAATCGGCACACCGACTTCAACCCGGTGGTCGATGTTGCGTGTCATCCAGTCGGCAGACGAGATATACACATCGGTATCGCCGCCGTTATGAAACACATACACTCGACTGTGCTCTAAAAATCGATCCAGCACACTGATAACTTTGATGTTGTGACTCAGGCCGGGAATGCCAGGGATCAATGAGCACATACCACGGCGTAAATGTATCGATGTCAGTTTTGTGACAAAACGATGAAGCGGCTGGCGCCGCCTTCATCATTTTCTGGAGCTAGTCTACGGTTTCAACATCGACCACAACATCAGATGCAATGGCTTCCAGCGCGGCAATCACGTCATCCCGGCTTAACCCCTGAGCCAGCTCAACCGTAGCGATGGCATTAAACAGCGGTACTCCCCAGTTAGGCGCACTCTGTTTGGAGCTTTCAAAGTGAATGATATTGGTGCCTTTATGCTTAATCACTGAAGAGAGTTCGCGCACAATACCCGGGCGATCATTGCCAGTAATGACAAATTTCAGCTGCTGCTGATCTTGTCCAGCGCTGTCAATGCCATGATGGATCTGAATATCCAGCTCTTCAATAGCCTGTAGCGCTTCACTCAGTTCATTCAGATCGGCTTCAGCAACCTCTAACTGCAAGATACCAGCAAAATAACCGGCCAAATGGCTCAGGTTGCTGGCCATCCAGTTGCCTTTGTGTTCGTTAACTACGGTAGCCAGCTTTTCTACCAAGCCTGCTTTATCACGTCCTATGACGGTCAGGACCAACTGCTTCATAGCGATTCCTTTTATTGTAAGACTGTTTGATGGGACCAATTTATTGTTTAATCGGATGGGTATCCGCTGCCACTAAGTGTAGTCATCCATGGCAAAGAATAAAGATAAGCGTGATAATTTTTTTATAAAAAACGAATAAGAAAGGAATATAAATGCTAAAGAATGCAGCCTGAAAGGGGCTAAACGACTGGGGTGAAGAGACTAATGCTAAGCCGACTCGCCTGATAAAAAGGAAATGAGTAAAAATTATATTTCGTCATATTACTGTCATATCCATGCCTTAGGATGGCAGCGTGTTAAACAACAACTCACCGCGATTTGGTGTTTTATTCCAAAAATAGGTAGGAGATAACCGTGAACGCATTTAAAAAATTTACGAAACTGACTGTCGTTGCCGCTGCAATGACTTTTGGTATCAGTGCAGCTGTAGCCAGTGTCGACCCAGAAATTCCAGCCTATGAGCGGGTGAGTGGTGTTTCTGGTAACGTCACCAGCATCGGCTCTGATACGCTGAACAACCTGATGACGTTGTGGGCTGAAGAGTACGCCAAGTTTTATCCAAACGTAAATATTCAAATTCAGGGTGCTGGTTCATCTACTGCACCTACCGCCTTGGTTGAAGGCACGGCCAACTTTGGCCCCATGAGCCGCGCCATGCGTGACTCTGAAATCCAGGCGTTTGAAAATCGCTATGGTTATAAGCCAACAGCCATTCCGGTCGCAGTCGACTTGTTGGCAGTTTACGTCAATAAAGACAACCCGATTGAAGGCATGACGCTTGAGCAAGTCGATGCGGTCTTCTCTGTTGGCCGTCGTTGTGGTGCCAGCGCAGATATTACCCGCTGGGGTCAGTTAGGTCTGGGTGGTCAATGGGCAAACCGTGACTTTACGCTGTACAGCCGTAATGCGGTATCCGGTACTTACGGTTACTTTAAAAACAATGCGCTGTGTGGTGGTGATTTCAAACCAAGCATCAACGAACAGCCAGGTTCTGCCTCTGTCGTTCAAGGCGTGAGTGAGTCCATTAACGGCATTGGTTATTCAGGTATTGGTTACATTACTTCAAGTGTACGTGCTATTCCTTTAGCTCGGGCTGAAGGTGAGCCTTTTGCTGAGCCAAATGGTGAGAATGCATCAAACGGTACTTACCCATTAGCTCGTTTCTTGTATGTGTATGTTAACAAGCACCCGAACCGTCCGATGAACACCTTAGAGCGTGAGTTTATCCGCATGGTGGTGTCAAAAGAAGGTCAGGAAGTCGTGGCTCGTGATGGTTATGTACCATTACCTAAAGCAGTGACTGATCAAGTATTAAGAGATATCGGCGTGCTGTAAGCGAGTATGGCGCACCTTCATAGCGGGCTATTGATATAGCCCGCTTTTTTCATTTCAGAAATATGACAGCTATTGTCATATTTCTGAAATAAAGCTGCTTTAAGATACGAAACATCCGAATCTGTAAACTCATGACATGGATAATGCAATGCAAACATCAGATGTGAGCCCGGCAGAAAAAGCAAGCGTGTCTGTACGCTCCTTGCTGCCCTCCGGCGAAAAACGTGCCAGGTTACGACGCTGGCGAGCTGTTAAAGACGGCATTTCCAAATATGGGATTGGCTTTGCTGGTATCAGTGTGGTGATTGCTTTGGCCACCATCTTTATTTACCTGTTTTCTGAGGTTGGGCCGATTTTTTCTTCTGCTAAGGTTGAGCATCAGCACAGTTATCAAGTGCCGTTGATGTCTGATGAAGAGATTTTGCACAGCACCTTAGAGCGTTACAATGGCATTGGCTTGATGGTGACCAGTCAGGGCCGGATGCATTTTTATAATGCTTTTGATGGCTCGGACAATAAAACCGAGTACTTCAGCATCCCAGAAGGGGAGCACGTCAGCGCCTTTGCTGCAGGTCATGCCCGTTCTGGCTTAATGCTGTTTGGCTTGAGCAACGGCAAAGGCATGGTGGCCAAGCATGATTATGACTTGAGTTACCCGGATGATGTCCGTTTAGTCACGCCGAAAATTGAGTATCCGCTTGGTACCGATTTGCTGGTATTGGATGAGCAGGGCATGCCGCTAAAAGCCATGGGGATCCAGGAAGGACGCAATGGTACCGGTATTGCGGTGTATACCGCCGATGGCCGTTTGGGTTTGAATGTGTTTTCTACCCGCACCAACTTTATGACCGGT
>JAIUMG010000217.1 GCA_022565655.1 Alkalimonas sp. | reverse complement strand
CGATGATCACGGACACGACCATGGTCATGATCACGGTCATGGGCACGGACACGATGACCATGACGATGATGTCTTTGCCAAAGCACGCCAGAATCGTTTCAACCTGGCGGGTGAATATTACTCCCCTTTTGCTGGCGTCGAAACCCTGGCCTTTAATGCGGCTTACACGGACTACGAGCACAGTGAAATTGAAGATGGCTTTGCGGCCACCTTCTTTAGCAGCAAGACCCTGGAAAGTCGCTTCACCT
This sequence comes from Alkalimonas sp., assembly GCA_022565655.1. Taxonomy (GTDB): domain Bacteria; phylum Pseudomonadota; class Gammaproteobacteria; order Enterobacterales; family Alteromonadaceae; genus Alkalimonas. Next base: position 5,515 of record JAIUMG010000217.1, on the reverse strand, counting down.
TGGAGCACGAACCACTAGCAGGCTGGCACGGCCTTGTTGGCTATCATTTCACAAAGAATGATTACGAAGCTTCTGGCTTAGAAGCCTTTTCTCCAGACACCGAAACAACCAGCCATGCCTTATTTGTTCTGGAAGAAAAGCAGTTCGGTCAACTGACTGCGCAATTAGGGGCTCGCCTGGAACGAGTGAAGTACCATGCAGATGACATCGTGTTTGGCTTTGATGCGCATGACGACCATGGACACGATCACGGCCATGATCACGGACACGATCACGGACATGGCCATGATGATCATGAACATGTTGAAGCTAAATTTTCCGCTTACAGCCTATCGGCCGGTCTGGTCTGGGAGTTTCAGCCTGGTTTCTCATGGGCACTTGCGGCCAGTCGTTCTGAGCGCGCACCAAGCGCTGCTGAGCTTTACTCGAACGGAGCTCATATCGCCACCGGTACCTATGAGCTAGGCCTTGCGTATGTACTGGATGATCACCATGGTGATCTCGACCCATACCGTGGACGTTTTCGTAAAGAAACCGCCAACAATTTGGATCTGACCTTCCGTAAGTTTGATGGTGATTTAAGCTTTACCTACAACTTTTTCTACAACCGGGTTAACAACTATATCTTCTTAGCCAATACTGGCTTGCATATGGATGATCTGGGCGGGCATGATGATCATGGACACGATCACGGCCATGACCACGGGCACGATCATGGTCATGGACATGACGACCATGGGCATGATGACCACGGTCACGATGATCATGACAGCTTCCCGGTGTTGCAATACATGCAGGCAGATGCCACCTTGTATGGTTTTGAGTTTGAACTGGCCTATTACCTGGATCAGGCGCAATCGTTGCATGTATTTGCAGATCACGTCCGCGCTTCAATTCGCTCTGGCGATAACCTTCCGCGTATTCCCCCGATGAAGTTGGGCGCTGAATATCGTTACCAGGCACAAGACTGGAGCGCAGAAGTAGGCATCACCCGTTACGCCAAGCAAAATCGTGTTAGTGAATTAGAGTCCAGCACCAATGGCTATACGCTGTTGGATGCAACCTTTAATTACCACTTTAACTTTACCGATGTGGACATGACCGCCTTTGTTCGGGGTACTAACTTAACCAATCAACTTGGTTTTGTGCACAGCTCTTTTATCAAAGATGATGCACCTTTGCCTGGCCGAGCCATTACTATTGGTTTACGGGCACGGTTCTAAACTCAGCTAGCCATTGCAAAAACGGCCTCTTGTAGAGGCCGTTTTTAATTTCGAGCTAAAAAACCAGCACCATTTCGGCAGCGCTGCAATGGCACTCACCCTGACAGACCGGGCAAAAATAACTTTGGTTGAGTGATAAAGCCAACCATTTATCCGGGTGCTCTGCGATCAACTGGCCTCCCGCTTTGGTAAAATAACGAACAGCACTGTTACCCGGACTTTGCTGCCACAAATGGGCCAAACCAGCTTTGGCTCCTTGTTGTTGTAAAACAGCGACCGACGCTTTCAGTAAAGCGCTACCTATGCCCTGCCCCTGACAGTCAGGCTCAACCGCCACAGACTTGAAATAAGCCATATCCTCCGCGGCTACCGGCCATAGCCGTGGGCTGCACCAGCTATCGGGTTGCCAACATCCCGCTGAAAAACTTAAACGATACCCCACCAGTCTGGCTTGCTGATAAGCAACAAAACTGGCATTCAAACCATCAGCACAGCCAAGCTCGATATACTGCTGAAGCCTGAGCAGATCAAGGTAACCTTCGCCATGTACCACTGTGGCTAACTCAAGCAGTGGCTTAGCATCCATTGAACGATAAGGTCGGATATACATCAACAACTCCTACTCGTGTATACAGCTAGCTTAAGCTCAATTATAGCGAATGTCACTGACTTGTCCCGATTAAGCAAAAACTGTACCTGATTCAGAATCAATGCAACCAAATACGACTAAAAGCCAAAGGAATGGGATAGACAATGATTTTCAAATAACCTATGTTAACTGCGGGGATAATAAAAACAAACCCTGTAATAATAAACTAATAATAGAAACCAGGAAGAACAACTATGAAATCAAGTAAATATAGTCCGTTATCAACCTGTATCCGTTGTGCTCTTGCCGGTGTAACCTCATTGGCTATGACAGCACCTGTGTGGGCAAACGCAGAGGAACAAACAGAAGTAGTTGCACAAGAGCGTGTTGAGCGTATTGCAGTCGTCGGCAGTCGGTCAGCACCTCGGTCGGTAGCTGATTCACCCGTTCCAGTCGATATCATCGGCGGTGATGAACTGATGAAAAATGGCAGTACCGATATGCTGAACATGATGGCGACAACCGTGCCATCAATGAATGTTCACTCTCATCCCATTAGCGATGCTGCTACCTTAATACGACCCATGAACCTGCGGGGACTGTCATCGGATAGTACCTTGATTCTGGTCAATGGCAAACGTCGTCACCGCTCAGCGGTCATCACCATGCTTGGTGGTGGCTTAAATGATGGCGCGCAAGGGCCTGATATTTCAGCTATTCCTGGCGCTGCAATTAAACAGGTAGAAATACTTCGGGATGGTGCAGCGGCTCAGTATGGTTCTGATGCTATCGCTGGGGTGGTCAACTTTGTGCTTAATGACAGTGATCAGGGGGGCCACATTGAAGTTCGACGCGGTGAATTTTATGCTGGCGATGGTACCTCAACCGAGGTAAATGCCAATATCGGCATGCCACTGAGTAGCGCTGGATTTTTTAATGTCAGTGCGCAGTACAAAACAGCAGATGCGACCAGCCGAAGTGTTCAGCGCGGTGATGCATTGCAGCATATCGCTGATGGCAACCCTCATATTATTCAGCCTGCAGTTCAGATTTGGGGCTCCCCTGAAATCAATGATGATATCGCTATTTTTGCCAACGCAGGCCTGGATCTGGGGAACGGCAGAGATGCGTATCTTTTTGGTAACTATTCTGAGCGTGATGTACTGGGTGGATTTTATTACCGCGATCCCTATACACGCCCGCTTGTTTTTTCGAATGATGGCGGAGAAACGTTACTGGTCGCCAATACCAACCCAGCCATGGGTAGCTGTCCGACCGTGTCTTTAGCCGATACCAGCTTCGACGCGGTCAATAGTCAGGTCGATGCATTGCCTGCGCACTGTTACTCTTTCTTTGCTGATTTTCCGGGCGGTTTCACGCCAAACTTTGGCGGTAATATTACCGATACCTCACTGGTTGGCGGCACTAAGGGGGAGTTTTTATCAGGTCCCTTAGCTGGCACCATGTATGACTTTAGTGCAACCGTTGGTCGCAGTGAGGCAAGCTTTAGTATCGTCAATACCGTCAATGCTTCCATGGGCCCGGATAGCCCGACCGAGTTTGATCCTGGCCGCTACATCCAGCTGGAGAAACACTTTAATGCCGACTTCTACCGTTTTGTTCCGGTTGGCTTGTACGAAGATTTAGCGGTTGCAGGTGGCCTGCAGTGGTCAGAAGAAAGTTTTGAAATTGTTGCCGGTGATGTTGCGTCCTGGGAAATTGGCCCCTATATTGCCGATGGTTTTAGTATTGGCTCCAATGGTTTCCCCGGCTTTAAGCCTGACGATGCAGGCGTGCACGTTCGTCGGCACTGGGCGGCCTATGTTGATGTTGAAGCCGAATTTAGTGAAGACTTGTTGATGGGGTTTGCCCTTCGTCATGAAGACTATGAAACCTTTGGCACCACAACCAACTATAAGTTAACAGGCCAATATCGACTCACCGACGATTTTGCCATGCGGGCTTCTACCAGCACAGGCTTTCGTGCTCCAACGGTTGGCCAGGCCAATATCAGTAATGTTCGTACCGCTGTAGCTGAAGGAGACTTGGTCGATATCGCGCTGTTAGCGCCAACCAACCCAGTTTCACAACTGTTTGGTGCTACAGAGCTGACTCCTGAAACCTCAACCAGTTATGCCTTAGGCTTGGTTTACTCTGGTTATGATTTCTTTATGACCGCTGATCTGTATCGGATTGAGGTTGATGATCGCATCAGCCAATCGGCCGAGATACCGATCACAGAAGCAGAAAAAGAACAACTCAGAGCTACGGGAATCCGTGGTGTCGATTCTTTATCACTGATTTCGTTCTACACCAATGACTTTTCAACCACCACTCGCGGGCTGGATGTCGTTATGAACTACAGTGCCAATTTGCTCGATGGCCGTTCTACATTCAGTCTGGCTTACAACTGGAATGATACCTCTGTCACCAAGTTTTCTGATATTACTGGGGAGTTTAAGGTATCACGACTGGAAAATGACTTGCCAAAACACAGAGCAACGTTGGCCTGGAATCAGCAGTGGGATGATATCTCCATGTTTGTCCGAGCCAATCATTACGGCAGTTACCAAGGTGTGCATGCCGACTCTGATGGGCTAACCAAGGATGCCTCAGCTAAACTGACCTTTGATGTTGAAGTAAATTACAGCATTAATAATGCGTTTTCAGTCGCAGTCGGGGCGCAAAATATATTTGATACCAAGCCTGAACGCTTACCTTCAGATATGAGCTCAATCCTTGGTGCGAAGTACTTTGAAACGTCGCCAATGGGGATCAATGGCGGTTACTGGTATATAAAAGGACGTTATACCTTCTAACATCCCCTTCATTCACCTCAATGCAAAAGCCTCCAGTCTGGAGGCTTTTTTATCAAAACATCTGAGCCTGCACTACTATATTGGTTAAACAGTAATATCGATAGTGCCACCTGTCGGCTGCCCCAGCATATTTATGGTCTGGGGGGTATTATTTGGCTCTACTACGCTCGCTTCAGTTTCAGATTCTTGTTCAGTTTGTGGATTTAAAGCAGAAATAATTGAGCTGAACTGCTGATCAAGTTGTTGCAACAAATTATCTGGTGGCAGGGATGCTCTGGCACTATCTGCCCTATTTTGTGCCTGACCAGATTCAAGTTGCAAGTTACGTGCTTCTTCAGCAATCTCTCTTGCCTCTTGGCGCTTTTCATTGGCTTCAGATTTTAATGACTCTGCCTCACGCTCAGCTTGCTCCGCCGTGCGAAGCGCCATCTGTTGTTTTAACTCAGCGAAAGCCGCAGAGGTTACGGCTCCGGATGCAGCAATCATAGTCAGCCTCCTTAGCTACATCAGACTGGGTGACATGTTCAATGATTCAACGCTGTCAGTTCAGTTTGCAATATAGTCTGAATGCACATGCACTCTGGCTTAAGTATAGCGTAAGGCAGATGTCTGCACAAAAAACAAACAGCGACTTACCTGGCTAAGCCCTGACAGAAGCCAAATCAGTGCTGGATCACTGAATCGAATGCAATAACTGCTGCAACGGGTGTTTTGGTTTATCACCCACTAAACGCTTCACCTGACTGCGGCATGAAAAGCCCGTGACCAGGATGGTATCGGTACCATGTTTATCCACCTGCTGACGCCAGCTCATATCAAATAGAGCTTTGCTGTTCGAAAGGTTTTGCTGCTCATGACCATAGGTTCCTGCCATCCCGCAGCAG
>JAIUMG010000216.1 GCA_022565655.1 Alkalimonas sp. | reverse complement strand
CAAAGTTTCAGACAAAGCCCCGACATGCAGCAAGTGTGGTGTTGCCATTGCGGAGCTAGATCCGGTAAAAATGGCCGCTATGGAGCGAGATCGTCGTTTACAGCGTAGTCAGAGTCTGATGACACAATCCATCATTGCGATGGTGGTTTTTTTGGCTGGTTTTTATTTTTATTGGCAGTTACCATCCTATGGCTGGGGCTATTATGCCTCAGTAACTGCGATAGGGGTGGGTTTTATCTGGTACCTGGTGAACCGGGTTCGTATTCTGATGCTAAAACGAAAGAGTAAACATGGACTTTGAATCACTGGTGACGGCGATGTCGTCGGAAACCTACCAAAAACTGGCCGATGCGGTGGCGACGGGTCGCTGGGCTGATGGTTCCCAATTATCCGAGCAGCAACGGGCTCAGAGTATGCAGCTGGTTATGGCTTATCAAGCACGCGTTTTGCGTTCTGACGAGCCCTTTACTATTGGTGCTGATGGTCAGATGGTGACAAAGAGCAAAGCAGAAATGAAGATGTCGTGGCAACAACAATCTGCAATAGCAAGTTTTAAGCATGATGATCTTTAAGCGATTACTGCGGCCGAAGTGGCAGCACCCTGACCCCGACAAGCGAATTGAGTCCATCGCTGAGTTGGAACCTCAGCAAGCCGATTACAAACGTATCATGCATGAACTGGCATTCAATGATGGCAGTGAAGTTGTGCGACGTGCGGCTTTGCTCCAGCTCAATGACTTTTCGTTGTGGTGGCAGGCAGCAAAGCATGATGCAGCAGATAAACTCAGGAAACTTGCTGAACAACACGTGATCAACATGGTCGTGAATAACGAAATCGCGTCGCCATTGAAGCAGCAATTTCTAGAGCAATGCCCGCGTCAACATGTGCTTGAACAAATTGCCTTAGCTGAGCAGGATGGTGCTATTAAGCTATCCATTATGACGCGCCTGAATAAACCAGAGTTGATCGTACAGGCTCTCCACGGGCCTGGGCTGAATAGGGATGAAAAAAAGCAGCTACTTGAGCTCATTGATAGCGATAAGCAATTAGAGCAGCTTAGCCGTAGTGATGATGTGTGCATCGCTGAGTTGTCCAGTGCCTTAGTGCAACAACGCCAGTTTCAACGTGAGCAGCCTGCGCGCTTCGAAAAGCAAGCACGACTGATCATTGCCAAGCTCAATGCTTTAAAGTCACGAAATCCGTCCGACAGTCTGCAACGATTTCAACAATACCAACAAGAGTGGCAACAGTTAATCGTCGATTTTTCTGCGCTTGTACTTGAATCAGCCGACTTAGTCGCAAAGTACCGCCAGGTTGAGCAGTCTGTTGAGCATTTTTTTGCCGAGCAGTGGCAACAGCAGCAAACTGAAGCCGAGCGACTGCATAAACTAGAACAGCAGCGCATTCAGGCGAATGGCATTGAGCAAGCAATTACTGCTTTGCGCATCGACGTTGAACAACACGTGCAGCAAGCTGAGGTACAAAGTGCAGATGCTTTGCAGCAGCACTTTGTCGCACTGGAGTCTCAATTAGATCAAAGCGATGTGAGCTCAAGCGATCGTCAGCGGCTGCAATCAGAGCTTTCAGCCATATCACAGCAATTGGTTGATTTGCCACGGATCGCGTTATGTTTTGCTCAGGCTGAGCAATGGCTTAAACAGTGGTCGGAGCAAGCGTTACCGACCGATCTGGATGCGTATTTTGAGGTTGCACCGCGCTGGCAACAATGGCAACAGCAATGGCAGAAAAATGTACAAGCTATCACTCTGCCGCTACCACCGGATTTAGATGCATCCTACCAGGAAATGCATCAACGTTGGCAAGGCGTGATGAGCGAGTTTCACCAGCAACAGCAGCGGCGGTTCAAGGCATGCCGAAGTAAGCTAGCAGAGTTTAAACGGTTGCATCAGGCTGGTAAGTTCAAGGTACTGTTTGGCTTGTTTAAAGGCATTCAGGCAGATTATCAGTGCCTTCGCGAGACTGAGCAACAAAAGCTAGCGTCTTTATTTTATGCAGCCGAGCAACAAATCCAGGAGTTGGCTGACTGGCAGGATTATATTGCCAGCCCAAGAAAGCAACAATTGCTAGAGCAGATGCAGCAATTGGCATCCGAGCCGATGGACGATGTAGCACAACGCACTGCCCAAGTTAAAAAAGCGCGGGCCGATTGGTTATCCTTTGGCCAGGGTAAAGACGCAGATGAGCCATTGTACCGTGCTTTTGATCTAGCCTGCGAGCAAGCGTTTGCACCATGCCGTGTGTATTATGCCGAGCAACAACAACAGCGCGAGCAGAATGCGTTGGAAAAGCAGCAATTGTTACAACAAATTAGAGCACTGGTGCAGCACCATGAGCAGCAGGACGAGCCCTTACTCGACAGCAAGTTTCACTCACTGCAACAACAATGGCGATCGATTGGCCCGGTGCCGAAAGAACAGCATCAGCGTTTTCAGGCTGAGTTGCAGCAACTCAAGCAAACATTGAAAAGCCACATCAAACAGCAACAGCAGCATTACGCCAGGCAAAAGCAGCAACTGCTGATTGAAGCGAAAGAGGCACTAGCGCTTGACGATCAAAATCAGACCGCCAGTATTTTGAAACATTGCCAGCAGAAATGGAAAACCATCCCATTTGCCGGCAAAGCTCAGGACAACGAACTATGGCAACAGTTCAGAGCCTTATGTGATGATTTTTTTGCCCAGCGTAAAGCCCTGCATCAGCAACAGCAACAGCATAAGGCCGCTCAACAACAGGCGCTTGAAACAGAGCTTCACCATTATGGTCATGCGCTTGAGCAAGCCGAGAGTGTAGAGCAGTTGAGCCCACTGCGACAACAGTTGCAGGCTTTAGATCTGAGTGGCTTTAAAAGTCTACAGAAAACCCAGGATAAGTTAATCGCTCAGATTGAGCAGCAGCAACAGAGTGTTTTACACCAGCAGGAAGCAATGAGCTATCAGCAGCTGTTTACTCAGTTACGTCATGAAGAGCCAGATCTGGCTGCCATTCCCGTTTTGAGCTGGCGTGATGCGCTGCAGCAGGCAAAATCGGACAGCATGGATCGACACCAATTGACTTTAGCCATTGAGTGGATGGCAGGACACCGCATCGAAGATCACAATTCGGCTGCACTGTCTCAGGTGAAATTGCTGCTGCTCGCTGAAAAGCACAATCAATCGGATGCCGTCACGCCGCACAGCTTATTGATACGCTGGTTGCAACGTGGTCGCTTGACACAAGCCGATCGCCTATTGCTCGACCGGCTCGAAGCGGTGTTTTGTCAAGCCTGACTAGGGCCTGTTTATCTTTGATAAACAGGCCCTAGTGCGTCAATTCCCCCCGAAGGTCCTGCTGCATTTTGTCACGAATGGCTTCGTTACTGAGTGGTTGGCTCAGCAGGTAATGCAGCTTGGTAAGTGCCGCTTCTAAGGTCATGTCATAACCACTGATAACACCGCTGGCTTTCAAGGCACTGCCTGTTGCATAGCCCTTCATATTCACACGGCCACGAAAGCACTGCGTGCAGTTGACAATAACAACACCTCGCTTGGTTGCCGCCTCCAGAGCGGCCAGTAAGCTTGGTTGCTGCGGCGCATTGCCAACACCATAGGACTTAATGATTAAAGCTTTAACGGGGGCTTCTGCCATATTGCTGATGACGTCGGCGCTGATCCCTGGGTATAGGGTCACCACACTGATGGGCTGTGGAACCACATCAGCCACTTTTAATTGGCTGCTGTCACGAGCCGTTTCGCTTAAAGCCCCAGCTTTCACCCGGATCTGAATGCCGGCCTCCAACAACGCTGGAAAGTTCGGTGAAGCAAAGGCATTAAAGCCATCGGCATCCGCTTTGGTAGAGCGGTTGCCACGAAACAGTTGGTTATTAAAAAATAAGCTGACTTCATGAATTGGAAATTCTGCTGCCAGATACAGCGAATTTAATAAATTGACCTGGCCATCGCTGCGTAACTGCGCTAGTGGGATCTGCGAGCCAGTTACAATCACCGGCTTAGCCAGGTTTTCCAGCAAAAAAGACAATGCAGATGCAGTGTAGGCCATGGTATCAGTGCCATGCAGCACCACAAAACCATCATAATGTTGATAGTTGGCTTGGATATCTTGCGCAATTTGCAGCCAGTGCGCTGGAGTCATATCGGATGAATCGATCAATTCCGGGTATTCGTGAATGGTGAATTCAGGCATTTCCTCTCGGTAAAACTCAGGCATACTTTGCACGGTTTTGGTGAGAAAACCCGGGGCTGGAATGTAGCCATGACTGGATTGTTGCATGCCAATGGTTCCGCCGGTGTAGGCCACATAAATCCTTTTTTTACTCATGAATGACTCCTAAAAAAAATGCCCAGCTCAGGCTGGGCATTGTATAGCAGTGACACTTTGATGTCAGGTGTTGTGCTTAGTCGATGGCGCAGACCAGACAAAAAGCATACATGCCTTGTGGATCGTTAAACTGGCTCAGAGTCACAAAGTCATGGCGCAGCTGTTTAGTCACTCGATTCAAGGCTGCTCGTTCAGGGCTGATGATGCCTTGTGGCAACCAACCACTATTGGCAGCGCCGCCAAATATATCGACAATCATTTGCTCAAAACTGGATAATTGATGGCCAATTACTTTGACATCATAGTTGGTTAAGCCAGCCAATTCAGCGGCAGCTGCAATGGCATCTTCATAACCACCAAGTTTATCAACCAAGCCATACTCAACCGCACGCTCCCCGGTGAAAACCCGACCCTGAGCGACTTCATCGACCTCTGAAATACTCATATTGCGGTTTTCAGCGACCATGCTTAAAAACTCGGTGTAACCACGTTCAATCATAAGCTGGAAAATATCTTTTTCGCGCTCACTTAGCCCTTTAAAGAAAGGTAAACCAGCAGATAAGCCCGACAGCTCAGTAGTACCCACACCGTCCACATTCAGGCCAAGTGCATTAAAACTGTCTTCTAAGGTATGGAATAAACCGAAAATACCAATTGAGCCGGTTATGGTGGTTGGCGCAGCCCAGATTTCGTTGGCTGGCGCAGCTATCCAGTAACCGCCAGAAGCTGCTACTGCACCCATGGATGCGATCACAGGCTTGCCGGCTTCCCGTAAAGCGGTCACTTCCCGGCCAATAATTTCAGAGGCGAAAGCACTTCCACCACCACTGTCAATTCGAAGCACGACTGCTTTTACTTTGTCATCATGCCGGGCTCTGCGCAACATGGCCGCCGTACTGTCTCCGCCTATGGTTCCCGCTTTGGCAGTACCATCGACAATCATGCCGCGAGCGACCACAACGGCGACTTTATCTGTTAGCGGGTTATCAAATTGAGCTTTAGGGATAATCAAACTGCGATAATCATTAAAGCTGACATGGTTGTAGGTATGCTGTTCATTCTGGCCAACCAGCTCAATCATCATCTGACGAAATTCATTCTGAGTGGTCAGTGAATCCACCATGCCCGTTGTAAGCGCAATATGGGCCAAGTCGCCCTCTGCATCAACCAGTTGCTGATAGAAGGCATCGTAAGTTTCAATGAAGTTGTCTACTGACAAACCACGACGCTCACCAACCGATGCTTTATAGCTCGACCAGAGATCCTGTAGCCAAACCAGGTTCACTTCTTTCACTTCATCCGACATATCATCACGTAAGTAGGGTTCAACGGCCGACTTGAAGGTACCGACCCGGAAAACATGGGTATTTACTTTGAGTTTTTCCAAGGCGCTTTTATAAAACATTGGATAGGTGCCATAACCCTCTAATAAAAC
>JAIUMG010000215.1 GCA_022565655.1 Alkalimonas sp. | reverse complement strand
CGGTACTCTCAAGACGGCTGGTACCGGATTCAAGTGCCAATGACGGCATGTTGCATGCCTTAGTACTGGTGCCGCGTAGCGTGTTCGAAATGCTGCGCTTTTTGTTTGCTGCTTTGTTTTTACGCGACTACTGGAATAAAGGCACACCTTCTTTTGTTGGACATATCAAAACCAGCTGCCTCACCATTCAAAGCCCGAAAGCCTTTAACTATACGCATGATGGTTTAATTGAGCGCACCAGTGAGCTTAAGCTGGAGGTAGAACCTCGTTGTCTGTTGTTGGTGCCAGGTCGTCATCTGACGACGGAAGAACATCTGCCGGAACAAAAAGAAGTCTTTAAAACACAAGCTTTGCCTGCTGGTAAAGCCAAGTCAGAGCTGGTGACGTATCCGCTGCCCTGGATCCACCATGCGGCCACCGAAGAATTTAAAGATCTGTTTATCGCCCTACGTGAAAGTGCCAAAGCGACGCCATCCTATTTAACCCTGATGCTGCTGGCCACCTTGCTGGCGACCTTTGGCTTGTTTGCGAACTCAACCCCGGTGATCATCGGGGCCATGATCCTGGCCCCCTTGATGGGACCGATTATTTCGATGGCACTGGGTACCTTACGTCAGGATGAAGGCTTGATGTTCACCAGTGCGCGAAGTATCGGGTTAGGGACGGCCTTGTCCATTGCTTGTGCCGTTTTAGCCACCTGGTTAATCCCGCTAAATACCATCAACAGCGAAATTGCTGCCCGTATTAGCCCGACCTTACTGGATTTAGGGGTTGCTGTGGTGTCTGGGGTTGCTGGTGCTTATGCTCATGCCAGAGCCGAAGTGGCGAAAAGTCTGGCTGGGGTGGCCATTGCCGTTGCTTTGGTTCCTCCATTGGCGGTGGCTGGTATTGGTTTGGGTTGGGGGGATTTCACCGTATTCTGGGGGGCCTTCCTGCTGTATTTAACCAACCTGGTAGGCATTGTGCTGGCGGCGGTGCTGACGTTCTTGTTTTTAGGTTATAGCCCTTTTCATCGGGCGCGCCGCGGCCTGGCACTGACATTTTTGCTGGTGCTGGTGCTAAGCATTCCGCTGGCACTTAGTTTTTCGCATATGGTGCAAGAAGGTCGCATCAAACAAGAGTTGGAAGGCATTGTGCTGAATGATATCCAGTTGCGTCATGTTCAGGTTCGCCCTGGCAAGCCTACACGGGTGTCTTTAACCATGGTATCAAGCAGTACCATTGATGAGCAGCAGATGGATGCGATTAAACTACTGATAGAGCAGAAGCTGGCGCAGGAAATCCAGCTGGAAGTAGGTACCCGGGTTGTGCGTTAGCTGCCTCACGAAGTGGTTTTGAGTGGTTGAATGTAAAAAAGGCCTGCAGAAGCAGGCCTTAATGAGAGTCCAGTACGATTAATAGTTTACGGTAACATCAGCAGAGCATGTATCGGTGCCTGCTTCACAGACGCGATAGGTCAAGCTACCACCACCACGGATATTGGTGATGTCGGTGTAGCTGCCAGTGTTGCTGACGGTTGCTACTTTGCTGTTGTCGCGGAACACATCAACCTGGCTACCAGAAGCGTCAGACCAGTTCAGATCGGTACGAACTCGTCCTTGTACTTTGTAAACGTTGGCACTTAGCTGGATAGCTGCATCATTATCGCCATCATCTCCGCCGTTATCACCACCGTTATCACCTCCGTTATCACCTCCGTTATCACCTCCGTCGTCGCCACCGTTATCACCGCCATTATCACCGCCGTCATCTCCACCGGCACAACCGAAAGTGGCTAGGTAGTTACTGGCTTCAAGTGCTTTGACGATACCGTAACCGAAATAAACATCTTTTCCTGGCGCGCCGGCATCTTCAGCTGTTGCTTTTAATGCATCACGGATTTCAGTTCCAGTGCAGCTTGGGTGATTTGACCACACCAAGGCAGCCACACCAGCAACAGCAGGAGTGGCCATAGAGGTGCCGCTCATGTAGCCATAGTCAGCTGCGCCAATGTCGATGGACGCTGTGCTGGCCGCAGTAATCATGTTGCGGTCTTCATAAGCAGCACCTACTGCCGGGATACTCGTATTATTGCTGGTACCTAAGGTGCCATACAGCATGCCTGGTTCATTATTGATAAGAATCGCACCAATACCACCTGACTGTTCGCAGTTTTGCACTTTATCATGGAAAGAAATCTCACCACGATCAATGACGCAGATCTTGCCATTGGCACCGCTATTGGTGGATGTGGCCAGTCCCATAAAGAAAGTACTACCACTGGCAGAGCCCAGGTTTTCCATAGCTGAAGCAGCGGCCCCAGCATTATCCACCGTCATCGAAGCTAAGGTGGCACCGCCCGATGGATAGGTTGATAAGGTATCAACACCGCCGGCTGTGACCTCTACACAGAACCCATCATCGGTCTCCGTAGTTTGATTACGGCCTCGACCAGAGGTAATAGTACAGCTTGGGTGCTGCGAAAACGATGCGATTTCATTGTTCGCATCGTTGGCACCAACCATCATGACTGATTTATAGCCAGCAGGGTAAGAGCGGGTGGTATTACCTGAGTTACCCGCTGCTGCCAGCACTAAACCACCGTTGGCGGTGAAGTTATTAAAGGCATTTTCTTCCGTGCTGCTGGCACCGCCGCCGCCAAGACTCATATTGATAATTTCAGAGCCCGCTTCGGCACATAAATTGGCTGCATGTGCTAAGCCAGATGAATAACCCCAGCCACTTTCATTGAATACTTTAATAATATGCATTGGGTTGCCAGGTGCCATACCAACCACACCAAAGGTGTTATCTGCCGCAGCAATAGTTCCTGCTACGTGGGTACCATGCGGTCCACCATCGCGAAACCAATCACCTGTGCCTGAGTCGCTATCACCGGTGATGGATGACCAGACGAAGTCGGGGTTGTAGCCACCGGTTTCACCAGTTTCACGGGCAATGCCAGAGTCAATAACACATACTTTTTTTGCATTATGTAGTTGTAACTCAAGCAGATCTGCTTGAGATTGATAAACGGCATAGGGCGTGAGTTGTTGCGTGTTAGGGTTACCCGCATCATCTTGGTACAACGCCATTGGGTAGCGTTTGTGATCGACCTCGATGAGCTTGATATGAGGGTTATTCAGCAAGCCTTTTACATCATCCAAACTTTTTCCCGCGAAGGTAGCAGCAATAAAGCCATCAGAATCGATTTCGATCTGGCCACCCATTCGTACGCTTAATGCTTTGATTAGCCCCTTTTTATCGTTATCGACCTGAATGATGTAACGATCATCTGCTGATGCAGTTGTTGATAAACCCATTGCAAATAAAACGGCTGCTGCAAGAGGGGTGTAGTGACGTGATTTCATAAGTGATAATTCCTGGTTATTGTACTACTTAACATCAGTTCTTATTTGTTTTTTGTAATTTACCGCAAGAATCTGATGGTCTATCGTGCCGACTGTTGCATAACCGACCATATTTTAATGCCACAGCTGTTTTCAGGAAGCAACACTTAATTACAGATTTTACTAAAATAGAACACGATTAACCAAGAGTGTTATCGTTATGGAGTTAATGCGTTATTTATGAGATATTTTGTTTTCTTTTGTACTTTATTTGGCTAATTTTTTAGGTAAAGTAGTCTTTACTGCCATGATAATTAAGCCAAAAGATACAAATAGAAGAGGCCAGTCGCCGTAACGGCTGTAGGGCGTGCGACCCGTGGTGAGTTGAACTTGATCCGTCAATACTGCAGCGGTAAATTGTGGAATTTTCTGCTGAACACTACCGTCGGCAGCAATGCTGGCGGTGATGCCGTTGTTGGTTGCTCGTAGCAATGGCCGGCCAAATTCCAGCGCGCGCATGCGAGCAATTTGTAGATGTTGATGTGGGCCAATGCTATCGCCAAACCAGGCGTCATTACTGACGGTCAGAAGTAACTGAGAGTCGGCGGTAAAGTTGGCCGCTATCTGGCGCGGAAAGGCAATTTCAAAACAAATGGCTGGTAGTACATGGTAATCGTTGGCCAGCAAATTATCCTGAATGTAGCTTCCTCGGCTAAAAGAACTCATGGGCAAATCAAAAATAGGAGCCAGCGGGCGGAGCAAATCTTCAAACGGGACAAACTCACCTATCGGTAGTAAATGATGCTTTTCAAAGCGATTGGCATGCCCGGGCTGGTAGTGTCCGGCAGTATCATTTTGCTGGCGCTTGCCCAGAGTGATCAGGCTGTTCCAAGCCTCATCGGTGTAGAAGTTATAGTCAATAATGCCGGTGATCAGGCTGCTGTTGTACTCCGCCAGCAGTGCATCCAACTCATGCAAAAAAGGCTCAGCCAGAATTTCGACACGCGGGATGGCGGCTTCAGGCCAGATGATCAGTGTGGTGCCCAAATGTGGCTCAGTCAGTTCCATGTAATGACGAATGGTAGAGCTTTCCAGAGCTGGGTCCCAGCGTAGCTCCTGTTTTATATTGCCTTGCACCAGAGCAACATCGAGCTTGTGATCCGTCAGGCTCCAGCCATGCAAGGGTTGCAACAGCGGTGCAGCCAGCCATAACGGTATGATAAACAACAGGGACTTCCATTGGCGGCGCTGCAACCACAGCGCCAATGCCGCGGCGGTCAATACGATAACCATGCTGATGCCCGTTTCGCCTATCAGCGGTGCCCAGTAGCGCAACAGACCATCGGTCTGGCTGTAGCCCAGAGATAACCAGGGAAAGCCGGTCAGCAACCAGGAGCGTAGTGTTTCAAGCAACAGCCAGCCTGCGGCCAGGTAGACAGGGAGGGCCTTACTGGACTTAAACAGAGCAATTAAACAGGCAGCCATGGCTGGAAAGAGCGCCAGATAGGCACTTAATAGCAACATCAGCCCGAGGCTGAACACTAAGGGGACACCGCCAAATTGCTCGATGGGAATATGTACCCAGTTGATACCGGCACCAAACCAGCCAAGCCCCCAGTAGAACCCAAGCCAGAATGCTTGTTGCCAGCCAGTGGCTCGGAGCACGGCGACACAAAGCGCCGCTACCGTGATCACCGGCACTATGGTCAGATGAAAGGGGGCGTAGGCGAATGTGGTCAGTGCTCCGGTAAGCAAAAGCAGCAGACGCAGGGTCCATGGTGATGTCAGCCATGCTTTTTTCATACTGAAGTCTGGCTCACTCCTGATCCAAAGTAACAGGTGCTTTGCCATTGATCACTTGCAGCTGCAGCAGACGGCGACTATTGGCTTTACTGACTTTAAACATCAGCCCTTCGAGCTCAATATTTTCCCCGCGCTCTGGCATATGACCAAAGGCATGCAACACTATACCACCAATGGTGTCGGCTTCTTCTTCATTGAAGCTGGTATTAAACCGCTCATTGAAGTCATCCAATGGGGTTAAGGCACTCACTTGATAGACATTGGTGGCCATTTTTTTGATATCAGCATCTTCGGCATCGTCATGTTCATCTTCGATCTCGCCAACAATTTGCTCCAGAATATCTTCAATGGTCACCAGGCCAGAGACGCCACCGTATTCATCCACCACGATGGCCATATGGTAGCGTTTTTGCCGGAATTCTTTCAGCAAGGCATCAACCCGTTTGCTTTCCGGGATGATCACAGCGGGCCGCAATACATCACGAATATGAAATTCTGGCGCCTCAGCGTGAAAGGCAAACTTTAGCAAATCTTTGACTAACAAGATCCCTTCAATGTGATCTTTGTCTTCATTGACAACCGGATAGCGGCTATGGTTGTTGTCGAGTAAGATGGGCAGAATATCCTGAATGGATTGCTCGATATCGAGTGTGGCCATTTGTGAGCGAGG
>JAIUMG010000214.1 GCA_022565655.1 Alkalimonas sp. | reverse complement strand
CAGGATAGCCTTAACGACCTGCGGCAGATGGCTGATGGGCAGTTTATTCGGGTGCTGGTGCAGTCCAGCCGGCTGCGCGATCAACAACAGCAGCTGAAGTGGTATCACCTGTGTCGCTATTGGCCAGCTCATATACTGGCGCAGCGCTTTGCGCCAGTTCGTAGTTATCTGGTGGGCCCCGATGGGGTCGAGAGCCTGCCTCCTGTCGCGGCAGAGCAAGCCGAAAGCTATTTGACAAGCTTGCTGCACTGGTATCAGCAAGCCTTACAGCGACCACTACCGATCGCCTGTAAAACCGCTCTGGCACTGTTAACGGTGGATAAAGCGGAGAGTGCCGCCAGCAACGTTTTTGATGGCAGTGACTTCAAGGGTGACTTTGCCATCACGGCCGAAGCCAGGGATTACCCGCTGTTGCAACGTTTCTGGCCTGATTATGCCAGCCTGCAAGCCGAAGATGATTTTCATACCCTGGTCTCTGAGCTGTATCGGCCGTTGGTTCTTGCCATGAGTACGCAAGGAGAGCCTTCATGAGCCAACTTGATTTACTGCGCTTTCCACTGCATGGCAGCCGCTTGATTGAAGCCAGTGCTGGCACCGGCAAAACATTCTCGCTGGCATTTCTGTATCTGCGCTTAGTGCTTGGGCATGGCGCTGAGAGCGAGCGTTTTATGCGGCCTTTGACGCCGAAAGATATCTTGGTGCTGACCTTTACCGATGCGGCAACCGAAGAGTTACGCTCGCGGATCCGTGAGCGGCTGGTCGAAGCGGCTGAAGCCTTTAGCCAACCAGAAGCTTGTAGCCAGTCAGAAGCCTTGAGCGGATCAGCAACCATGTTGCAAGACCCGGCGGATAGCAAAGATCCACTGCTCGAGTTGCAACACAGTTACCCAAAAGCCGAGTGGCCGGGTTGTGCGCTTCGATTACGCAGGGCTGCGGATGCGATGGATGAAGCGATGATCTCCACCATTCACGGCTGGTGCAACAAGATGCTGACCGAGCATGCTTTTGACACCCGGGGGCTGTTTAACCGCGAATTGGTGACCGATCAAACCGCCTTGCTGGATGAGATTGTTAAAGATTACTGGCGGCAACATTTTTATCCGATGGCCCCTGAGGCGGCTGAAGCCGTAAACGACTGCTTTCGCTCGCCACAGCGGCTTCACAAAGCACTGAACAAATTACTGCATCAGATCGATCCGCAGGTGTTTTTTCAGGGCCAGCCCTTTGTGGTGAATAGTCTGACGGAGTTGCTGGCGGATTACTTGCCAGCCAAACGCCAGCAACAACAGCAGCAAGCCGAGCTTGATCGCTATAAAGGCCGACTGGCTGAGCTGACTCAGGCGGCGCAAAGTGCCTGGCAGCAAGAGTGGCCAGACATTGAAGCCTTTTTGTGGTCGATACAAGAGCTGCTATTGGGTGGTAAGCATGATTCAACATCAGCCGATAAGTATTCAGCGATGCTGCAAAGCTTGCAAGCCTGGAGCTTAGGCAAGGCTAAGCTAAGTGCGAAAATGAAAAACTTCGCCACGGGTCGTTTTGCTTTTAAACAAAAAGTCGCCATACCGGCCATACCTGATTTAAGTGCCTTTCAGCGTATGGCGGAGTTGGCTGATTATATTGACGATGCAAAACCAGCCGCCGTTAGCGAGATTGAGGTGCCGCTTAAACAAGGGATCCTTTGTCATGCGCTGGCTTTTGTCCGTCAAGAGCTGGAGCGGCGTTTAGCCCGGCGCGCCCAAATGGGCTTTAATGATCTATTGACTGAGCTTGACCGAGCGCTTGATACCGAACAATCCGGCGAGCATGCCCGTCAGCTTGCCAGAACCATTAAAACAGCCTACCCGGTGGCGTTGATTGATGAATTTCAGGATACCGACCCACTGCAGTACCGTATTTTTAATCGTATTTACCAGATCGCCGATAATCAGCCAGACAATGCAGTGATTTTAATTGGCGATCCGAAACAGGCCATCTACAGTTTTCGTGGCGCTGATATTTACACCTATTTGCAAGCCAAAGCCGATACATCTGGCCGGCATTACAGTTTAAAGCGGAATTTCCGCTCGACTGAAGGGGTGGTACAAGCATGCAATCAGTTGTTTTTTCGGGGTGAGCAGCATGAGCGCGGCGCTTTTCGTTTTAAACAACCAGAGCACGACCCACTGCCTTACCATGAAGTCGAGGCGCAGGGACGCAAGCAGCAGTTGATGCAACAGCAGCATCAGGTTCCAGCCCTCAGTATTGTGCACTTACCAAGCGATGAACCTTATAGCCTGAACGATTACAAAGCCTTGGCCGCTAGCTGGTGCGCCAGCCAGATCGCGTCTTTACTGAATGATGCTTTGCAGGGCGAGTGCTATTTCGCTGAACAGCAACAGCGTAATGTGCTGCAGCCAAAAGATATTGCTGTGTTGGTCCGCAGTCGGGCTGAAGCGCAGTTGATGAAAGATGAACTGGCCAAAGCCCGGGTACCAAGCGTGTTTCTATCGGATCGGGACTCGGTATTCAGCTCAGCGGAAGCCAGCGATATGCTGCACTGGCTGCGTGCCTGCGCTGACCCAACCGACCTGGGGTTGGTGAAAAATGCCTTAGCAACCACCACTCTGGCGATCCCTTTAGTGCAGTTGGCGCTGTGGCAAGATGATGAAATGGCGCTGGAGCTACAAGTACAGCGCTTTATGCAGTTGCAGCGTTGCTGGCGTCAGGCTGGTGTGTTGGCCATGCTGCGTCAGTTGTTGGATCTGTATCAATGGCCAGCCCGAGTGTTACCTCAGCTGCAGGGCGAGCGGGCACTGACCAATGTGCTGCACCTGGCCGAATGGTTGCAGCAACAAGCGGATCAGCTGGATGGCGAGCAAGCCTTAATTCGGGCCTTAGCTGAGCATATTTTCGAGCCTGGTGATGAGCAGGTGATGCGGCTGGAAAGTGATGCTGCGCTGGTGAAAATTGTCACGATCCATAAATCCAAGGGTTTGGAGTATCCGCTGGTATTTTTACCCTTTATTGTCGGTTGGCGACAGGTGACCGGCAAGGACAGGCAGGTCAGTTACCGGCTGGGTGAGCAATTGGGTCTGGAAATTTCCGACAAAAAACTATTTGCTGAAGCCTGGCAGCAAGCCGATGATGAGCGACTTAGTGAAGATATGCGGTTGCTCTATGTGGCATTGACCCGAGCCCGTCATGCCTTGTGGCTGGTCACTGCTGCCGCCAAGTCCGGCCAGGCGAAAGCACCACAAAATCACTTGGGCGCCTTAGGGTATCTGCTTAATGGCACTGCCGCGTACCCGGATGCAGCGGCTGTGCAGGAACAGATCGAGTCGTTGTCGGTGCTTAGCCATACCGAGGTGATATCCAGCGGCGACTGGCCGCAGCAGCAGTATCAGGGCCGTCAGCATGACGAGCTATTAGAGCCCGCCTTAACGCCTGCAGATCTGGCCATTCAACCCTGGTGGATCGCCAGTTATTCGGCTATTCAGTTTGGGGCTCGCTTGCAGCTAGCCGGTGCCGTGGGACAGCCGATTGAGCCAGAACAGGCTGATGACGAAGTGACTCAGGAGATGAGTGATGAGCATGGTCAGCGCAGTCAACCACTCCCGGTGCTCGCTGAGCTAACAGCACATAATGTGATGCATGCCCTGCCTAAAGGAGCGGATAACGGCACCTTTATGCACAACTTGTTGGAGTGGGCTGCAGAGCAAACCTATCGGGATGAGCAGGGCCAGCTGTTTAGCGGCTTTGCTGCCACGGCTTATCACCATGAGTTACGGCAGCAGGAAGTCACTAAACGGTGCCAGCAGCAACAGATCCCACATGTTGCCAGTGCGCTCAGTGATTGGCTGCGACACTTTCTGACCAGCCGTTGGCAGCTGACTGCGCTCACCATGTCGGATGGTTCGAGCCCTGGTTTTGCCTTAGCTGAGCTGGCGCCTGAACAACTGGCTGTCGAACTGGAGTTTATTCTGGAAAGTCATGCCGTTGATACGCAGCAGCTTGATTCGCTGATCAGCAGCCAGACCTGGCAAGGGCAAGCCCGACCGCAGGCACAGCCTAATCAGCTTAATGGCATGCTAAAAGGCTTTATCGATTTAGTGGCAGAGCATCAGGGCCGGTATTATGTGATTGACTGGAAAACCAACTGGTTGGGAGAGGGCGATGACGCCTATTCACAGCAGGCGATGCTGGATGCCTTACTGCAGAAACGCTACGACATGCAATACGTGCTCTATCTGCTGGCGCTGCACCGTTTGTTGCGTTGTCGGTTGGCTGATTACGATTACGATCATCATGTTGGTGGTGCCGTCTATGCGTTCTTACGGGGCAGCGCTCACCCACAGACACAGGGCTTGTTGATGGATAAGCCGCCAAAGTCGCTGATCCTGGCCTTGGATGCACTCTTTAGAGGTGAACAGTTTCGAGGCGAACAAAGCCGTGGCGCACAGAAGGAGGTGAGTGATGGCTGAAGCCTTACTTTCACAAGCCTATGGCTGGGCTGAGTTGGGGGTGATCAGACGCTTAGATCTGATGCTGGCACGATTTTTTGCCAAGGAACAACCGGGTATTACGGCAACTGAGTTACTGGCATTGATGTTGACCAGTGAGGCCAATGGCCGGGGGCATGTCTGCCTGGATCTGCAGGCGTTAAGTCGGTCGCCTTCAAGCTTTTTTTATCAGCAGGAGCGGGCGTTTGGCCCAGAGGCTCAAGTGGCACAACAGCAGATCAATCAGCACATCACTGCATTATCGCTGGATGATTGGCTGGTGGCATTAGGTGGCTCTGAACTGGTCGAGAACCGCTTAAATAAGCCGGTACCTGAGCATCGTAACCGGCCTTTTGTGTTGGCCGGATCCGCGACACAGCCGCTGCTGTATATGCGGCGCTACTGGCAGTATGAAGCGGCTATTAGCCGAAGCATTCAGCAGCGCCTGACGGAGCAACCTTTGCCGACGACACTGACTCAACGTTTGCTAAGTGGTCTATTCATACCGAATAAGGACAAGAGTGATTTTAACTGGCAACAAGCGGCTTGCGCTTTAGCCGCGCGCACTCATTTCAGCATCATTACAGGTGGCCCGGGAACGGGTAAAACCACGACCGTCATTAAGTTATTGGCACTATTGCAAAGTTTGCGTTTGGCGCAGCAGCAAGCCCCACTGCAGATCCGCCTGGCAGCACCAACAGGTAAAGCTGCGGCCCGCTTGAATGAGTCGGTGGCGGGAAGCTTAGCCAAAATGGATTTCAGCGCTTTAGACGGGCTGGATCCACAGAAGTTAAAGGCTTGCATCCCCACGGAAGTGACGACCTTGCACCGGCTGCTGGGAGCCCAGCCAGATAGCAGGCATTTCAAACACAACCAGGCTCAGCCGCTAGCCGTCGATGTGGTGGTGGTTGATGAGGCCTCAATGGTGGATGTTGAGATGATGGCGGCTTTGTTGCAGGCTTTACCGGCACATACCCGGTTGTATTTGCTGGGGGATAAAGATCAACTGGCCTCGGTCGAAGCGGGCTCGGTGTTGGGGGATTTATGCCGCAATGCCGAAACCGGACAGTACAGTACGAAAACTGCAGATTACCTGGCTGAGGTATGTCAACAAACCCTGCCTGCAGAGTATCTGGCTCCCAACAACCAAAGCTCGGCATTGGCGCAGGCGATCACCATGCTACGGGTCAGTTATCGCTTTCACCAGGGCGGAGCGATCCACCAATTGGCCACACTGGTCAATAAAGGCACCTTGGCCGGAGCCTGGCAAGCAAAGCGGATGCCTGCTTTAAAGCAAATTGTCAGCTCAATCGATGCCGATGGTCAGTTGCAACT
>JAIUMG010000213.1 GCA_022565655.1 Alkalimonas sp. | reverse complement strand
ACAATTCGTTGGCGGCCATGTCATGCATTGCCTGTGACTCAAAGTAGCGCAACGATTCCTCCCGGAGCGTCCTTGCATAGCTACTATCGGTTCGAAGAGCCACCTGGCTCAGCACTGAAGCTGCCTCGGCACGCATCCAAGCGAGCTGGTCAGTATCAGCATCGCGGTATGCCTTAGCAGCAAGCTCAAAGCTCTCACCATTCAGAGCGTTATAATAGGCCATCAAAGAGGCAAGACGTATATTCAGGCACAAGGCGACGGGCTGGTTAGCGGGGTACTGGGCAATTTGTTGCTCTATAGCATCGAACATCTGACGGGTAGACGGAGACAGATCAGCACCAAACAAGCTGAAAATGTGTAAATGCAACCGCGCGGGATGGTCTATTGGCAGCGATGTGGCATCCTCTAAAGCTTGTGGTAGCTGAGTTTGTTCCAGGCCAAGCATCCGGTTGGCCTGGGCACGGGCGGCTTCAAGCCAGGCACGACGCTCGACGGTCAGGCCGCGCTCCGGGTTTAACGCTTGCTCGATCGCTTGCAAAGCCTGGTAGGGCTGGCGGCCAATGTCCTTGGCCAGAGTTTCTATCTCGGCATCTTCGCTGCCCAGGCAGCTCGCCGCTGCTGGCAAGTGAATGAAAAATAAGCAGCCGGAAAGCACAACCCCCTGCAAAAATGCTCTCATCCATCCTCCGCTCTTTCGTGTCAAAGCCAGTTAGCCAGGTGATAACCAGATGAAGCTGCTTGGTAGCTCCTCCCTTCTTTTCCACTTTCACAACATCATGTGGATAGACCGAAGAAAACGTCATGCTCGCGATACCCAGTTGAGCAGCAATGCTTATTCCCTAGTATATTTATCGGCTGGCTCACGCACTTTGTTTGCGACAACATCTTTTAACATGTTTATGCAGTACACTGGCAACCAGAGTCTGATACAGCCCATGTCATCACTCTCGAATTTATGAGTTTAGCAGATACACTATCAACCATGTTGCGCCGCAGCTTTGCTATTCAACAAAGCCAGTAACTGATCACTGTTATGCATTTCGCCATTCAGCACCAAGGTAGTTTTGGACTCAACACCTTGTTCATTACGCAAGCGCAACACGTATATTTGCCCCAGTGCAATACGAAACCATCTCTGCCACGCAGGGACAGGAGCTATGGCTACTAACTGTTGCAAAGGAATATCGCGCTGAGAAAAAGGGGTTTTTAGCGTTAGCGTATCACCCTGCACGAACAGCTTACTAAAGGCGAGTGGCGCGCCAGCAACCATACTAAAGGCCAGGTAAGCTAGAAAAATATTCACCGCCATATGGTTATAGGCCATAAAACTAAGGCCAAATGCACCTAGTAGCGCTGAAACACCAATACACCCCATGAAAAATGATAAAAATAGTGCGGCAACTTTACTGACCCGTGGCGAATAGACTTCCAGTGTTTCGCCTTCAGCAATAGTGTCAATCGATTGTGTCGGCCTGGCCTGGGCAAAGCCCAACGTAAACCAGGCACTCATTAAGCCGCCAAAAAATACAAACTGGAATAAAAACATCACAGCATGCATCAGCCACGGCAATTCACGCGATGTTGGCGCTAGTACTGCAAAAATGGTCATTAAGCTGGCAAAGGGTAACCCCATACTTACCATCATTTTAAAATATAGCTTGCGCCGCTGCTGCCGTTGATCGCCACCATGCTCAGCAGCCGAACCAAAACTGGCGACGGCTTTAGTCGACGCCGTTGTATCATCGATGCCATCATTCAGCAACACGGCTTTATGTTCCAGCAGATGATCTCTGGCTTCGGCCAGGGTCACATTGCGAACCGTTTTAGCGCCAACAAGTTCAGCGTCCAGCGCTTTCAGGTAGTCATCAATGATGGTGTCACCAGTGGCAAGTTCTTGATCAAACTTAACGGAGGGTATACGGGTAAGAGAACGTAATAAGCTCATCATAACTCCTTGTTATTCACGAGTATGGTACGGGCTAATAAACGGGACACTTTGGCCCACTCTGCTGTTCGGCTTTGTAAATAACGGATACCTGCTGCGGTCACCTGATAGTATTTACGCGGCGTGCCCCGATCACCTGGCTGTCGAAACGAAGTCAGCAATTCACGGCGCTCCAGCCGATGCAGTAACGGGTAAAGCGTGGCTTCTTTTACTATATCGGCCTCTACACCCAGTTGGTCACGCAAAGCTTCACGGATGCCAAAGCCATAGTTCGGACCATGCTGCAATACATTCAGCACTAAGGTGTCGAGTAAGCCTTTTAAAATCTGTTCATTGTCATTCATGCTTTAACCTTACAATATAAATCTTTATTATGTAAAGCTTACAATGTAACAATTTATGACATGGCTCAATTTGGATATGCCCGGCTGACCGGACAGCTGTTGTCGAAAAAGCTGTCTAACAGACAACATAGAGCCCTTAAAGAAACCCAGCGCAATGGCTGGGTGTTTTGTTTACTTACTCTGTTTACAAGCCAGACTTAACGATACGCTTACGGGCTTAAGTAGCGGTACATCAGGTTGCTATCAACAGATACGCCGTCGATACTGTTAACCGTTAGTCAGGACTTACTAAATTCCCTTGGACAAAATAGACTGTTTCAGGGCATCAATCATAGTTTTGATCAGCCTCAGTTATTCCAACTATCAGGGTACGCCTTAAAATACGTAAAGAATTCCAACACCTACTTCGGCTTCATAGTTACTACGAGCGATTGGGCTCGCCCTAACGTCGCTGGTAAAATGCTCATACAGTACTTCGCCGAAAATCCGCCAGTTGTCGTTGATGAAATAGCGATAATCGTAATTGATGCCAAAGGAGCGAATGCCACCACTCATTGTGGTCTGATTCAAACCGGATGCAGCCGCCTGCTGGGCGTTAATGCCGAAATCCTTGTTGGCGAATTTGCTGTCGTGATACACCACAACGACGTTAATTTCAGAGCCGGATCCGTCAGTTTTATCGCCGAACCGTCGCCCTACACCAAACAAACCCAGATTTCCGTCGCTACCGGTTACAACCCGGCTAACCAGCCAATAACGCCAATCGGCATCGAAAGCACGACGTGCTTGTAGCACGAGCTCAAAGCCCTCATCGTTATCACCGAGTCCATCTAAATGACCCTTTTTAGAATCACTTTCTTCACGGCCTTCATCAAAACCGACAAGAGCCTCAAGTAACCACCTATCTGCACGAAGACCACGCCAGCCTATGGCTTCACCTGCCCAAAAGAAAATATCATCCCCTCTGCGCCATTGCACCGCACCAGCAGGATCGACCTCAAAACCAAATTCGTCCGACCCTTCGTAGGCGGTTTCATATTCAATGCCAAGGCCTAGCCCGAAACTCCAGCCATCCTTGCCTCTGGAAAAGTCATCGATGGAGGGCAAAGGAACCAAAGCCTTTCTTTCCTCCTGCGCTGATGCTGATTGAGAGAAGAAGCTATGTATAAACACGATCAACAGTAAGCTTGTGAGCTTTTTCATGAGAGATCTTTCCTGCATGGGGTTGGACAAAGGGCATCCGAGAGGATGGTTATTTCCAAGCTATACGTGTCACTTTTGCCAAGCGATCTTATAGTGGCGTTTTTTATTTAAGGATTTACTTTTGAATACTATTCGGGAAAAGCTGGCAGAGGAACGCGAAGTATCCCAACTGCCAAATTGGGCGGTTGCAAGGCTATTTAATAAAGTAGCCAATTGGCAACCATTCACCACTACTTTTGCTCAGTGTGAGTGTTTCAGTTGACGATTTTTTGTTTTGAAAATCAGTTTGAAACTGGATAACTAAGTACTGCCCATCTGGCACGCCTGGCAGTGCAGAATACTCTTTAGAACCCAATTCTGTTCGAGAAACCACTGCCCCCAGTGGAGTGCGTACTTCTTTCAAAGCAGCATCCCAATTCGCTTGAGGAAGTTGGGATTTGAAGAAAGCGTCAGCCTGTTGCCAACTCTCAGCGTATTCGCCAGAGTCAACCATGCTAAGCCATGCTTTTGCCGCTGTGACGCCAGCTGATTCGCCAGCCCAAGTCAGAGAAGAAAAACAGAACGATAAAATGAGTATCAGCTTTTTCATAACATTTCCTTTTTACGTTTCAATCCTATTAAAAACTGAGTGTGGGATACAGCAACGCCCAAATTTAGCACGGAAAGCCGCGCAGCGGGTTGATGTCGCAGCCAGCATTTTTGCTAGCGATAAAGTTTGTTACAACTAAAACCCTTCGGGATCTGACCCCGAAGGTTGTGACCCCGAAGGTTGAGGAGATTTATAGGCAGACTGTGGTTTATAAAGTACGATGCATGAGTACCGTCTTAATAAACCCTATGCTGTATCACCTGAAAACGACAACAATAAGGTATTTACAATGACAAAGAGCAAACTGCTATACCTCTTAGCATTATTTGTATTTGGTTTATACGCGCAAGCTTTCGCCCAGGAGTCACCGGCAGTTGAAGTAAGCACCAACGCTGTTATAAACGATTATGTGAGCGACATAACCACTGTGGTTTGTCCTTTTAAAAATGATATCGATTATAAGCCAGGTAGAGTGCGTTGCGGCTTTATTACGGTACCGGAAAACAGAGAGGTGCCCGATAGCCGTTTACTTCGCATCATTTTCACCCAGATTGTTGCCGAGGCGAGTCTTGATATTGACCAGGATGACAAATCATCCAAAGAGAATGAGGAAGTACTTGAAGCAAGAGAAGACCCCATTATCTACCTCAGCGGCGGGCCCGGAGCGGGCATAGAATTTTATGTAAAACGCTTTTTAAAGCATGACTTAACCAAAACCCGGGATTTATACATTCTTAATCAACGCGGTATAGGCGATTCTGAAGAGCTTTGTCCATATTATGAGACCACCAGCCGCGAACTGGTGCTCGCTGATAATCAAAAAGCGCAGGAAATTGAAAATGCGCAGCGTATGAAGGCATGTTTTGCAGCAGCTACCAACCGGGGTGTCGATTTAAGCGCCTACAATACGGTTGAGAATGCCAGAGATGTGCGCGCGCTTCGCCAGGCTTTAGGCTTTGAATCGTGGAATGTGTGGGGCATTAGCTATGGCAGTCATTTAGGGCAAATGTTAGTCAATGTAGACCCTGAAGGAATACGGGCTTTGGTGCTCGATGCCATTGTACCTAATGATCTGGGCGATTTAATGCGCATTCATCGCTGGGTTGCACGAAACCATCAGAATGTATTTACAGAATGTGCGCGGCAGGGCGCTGCAATTTGTGAGGGCTTAGAACAGGCGTTTTACGCTGCGGGTAATGCCCTCATTGCTAACCCTATTATGGTGGATGCGTTTGACAAAGAGCTGTTCCCATCGGGTAAAGCGCATGTTCCGGCGTTAATTGCCGCTATTGCACCCTTCTCTATGCTGTATGAACAAGACACTTACCCCGCTATCCCATCGGTTATGCGCGGTTTAGTCGCTATTATTAACAGCAGGGACGACGAAGTATTTCAGGCCTTAGTAAATGGCGACGGAGGATTTTCCCGCAGTTCTGGCATAGGTATGGGCAGCGCGATACGTTGTAACGATGGTTACATGGCTGCAGAAGCCAGTGTTGCGGCAGAGGATTTACAAGAAGATTTTGGTTTTAATGAGGGCGCATTTTCAGTCGAAGGTTCCCAATTAATGGCCGACACCTGCGTTGAGGCCGGTTTAGCACCGCGAGATCGCAAGGATTATCAACTTATTCAAAGCGATATTCCAACATTGGTGGTTAACGGCGATTGGGATCCAATCACCCCGCCAGCGCTGGCTGAGCGAATTGCACCAGGCTTTAGCAATGGCCGCTTAATCATCG
>JAIUMG010000212.1 GCA_022565655.1 Alkalimonas sp. | reverse complement strand
GCTTTGGCAGCCTACAATATTGGCCTGGGCCATATGGAAGATGCGCGAGTTCTGGCCCAGCGCCAGGGCGCCGACCCGGACAAGTGGCATGAAGTCAAAGAGCACCTGCCGAAATTACGGCAAAAACGGTATTATCAGCATACCCGCTTTGGTTATGCCAGAGGTGATGAAGCAGCCCATTATGTCGAGAATATCCGGCGCTACTACGACACGCTGCAATGGGTCAGTGAACGCCAGCAAATTGAACGACGTCAGCGGCAAAGCATGATGGAAGAAGCCGAGCTTCTTCCCGTTGAGGAAGAACCAGACGCAGAAATAGAACCTTTAGACGCAGGGAACTTGTAATACTGTATAATTGTCCATACATTTGTAGTAACAAAACAACCCTACGGCAAAAATACCAAGGAAGCTTATGATGCATAAACGGAAAAAACCAGCACAGCAGCAAAAAAAACGCATGCTCAACGTCAACTCCAGCCGACGTCGAATTGGTCGTAACATCGAGATGCTAAAACTGCACCGCCGCCGTCGCAATTATCAGGCGCTGACCTGGGTACCTGCCGATAACACAGCAAGTTCTTCCCTCTAA
The DNA here is from genome assembly GCA_022565655.1 of Alkalimonas sp. GTDB lineage: Bacteria > Pseudomonadota > Gammaproteobacteria > Enterobacterales > Alteromonadaceae > Alkalimonas. The sequence continues at coordinate 5,302 of JAIUMG010000212.1, read as the reverse complement.
GCGTTATCAGTGTTCTGCTGTTTAGCCGCTTTCTTTTCCAATCGCCGCCGTTGAAAAAATGCAGAGAGCTGTGCTGAACAGACATCGGCCAGTACACCAGCCGTAACGTCCAATTGATGATTCAACTGCGAATGACGCACCAGATCCATCACCGAGCCTGCAGCTCCAGTTTTATAATCGCTGGCCCCAAACACCAGGCGGCGAATACGGCTATGCACCAACATACCAGCACACATGCAACAGGGTTCCAGCGAGACATACAGGGTGCAATCCAATAGCCGGTAATTGCCGATAACAGCAGCCGCCTGACGCACGGCCTGCATTTCAGCATGCGCGCTGGGATCATTCAGGCTAATCATTTGGTTCCAGCCTTCACCCAGCACTTGATCGTCTTTTACCAGTACAGCGCCTACCGGCACCTCCCCCTGCTGTTCGGCTCGTTCAGCTAACCCTATTGCATGGCGCATCCAGTCTTCGTCGGTCATCTTTGTTTACATTTTGCTGTGACTTTGCGCTTTAGTTTATCACCAGCAGGTGGTAAAACAGACTAAAATATTGTGGAGTTGACGCAGCCTTACCTAGGCATATTTTATAAAGTGCATGATTTTAAAGCAGTTTAATTCTGGTATTTATATTGCAAGAAAATCAATTCGTCGAATTAAACAACACGGAGAAACAAAGATGGGACCTTTTGAAATTGCAGCCATTGCCATTATCGGCGGCTTGGTGTATTCCGCCTGGGAAGTGCATCACAAATCAAAAACAAAAGCCAATAAGGGTGATATCAAAGCATTAGAAGATGAGATCAGTCAATTAAAAGAACGCATTAGTACCCTGGAAAGCATTGTGACCGATAAATCGTATCAATTAAAAGATCAAATCAGCCGGCTATGAGGCCGGCCGGTTGCGCAAGTACTGGCTTAGCAGTTTATCCAATTCGGCGGCAAAGGCTTTGCGATCGCTTTGGTTCAAGGCTGCTGGGCCGCCCGTATGAATGCCACTGGAACGCATCGTCTCCATAAAGTCTCGCATGGTCAGCTTTTGCGCGATGGTATCCTGCCGATACAACTCGCCGCGGGGGTTTAATGCCTGCCCCTGTTTTTGCAGTACTTCTGCGGCCAATGGAATATCGCCGGTGATCACCAGATCACCTGGCTTCAATCGCCGGACAATTTCATTATCAGCCACATCAAAGCCAGCCGACACCCGCATGGTTTTAATGTAAGGTGATGGTGGCACCCGTAGTGGTTGGTTGGCCACTAAAGTAACCATTAACTCTGTGCGTTCGGCCGCCCGATACAGGATCTCCTTGATCACTGCAGGGCAAGCATCTGCATCCACCCAAATATGCATATAATTCCAAATTTATTTTAATAATCTAAGACTGGCTGACGTTTATACAAGGCAGAGGTTGTGATGTGTAGTATGAAAACTTTAGCGCATTTATTCTACAGAAACACCAGCAAAGCGCTACCTCAAAGGTTCGTTTGGCAATGAGTTGCGCTTTATTGAGAATAGCCAAACCTCGTTGCCCCTTTCACAGTTACAACCTCATCATAACCAACAAAATCTAAACAACAAAGGTCAACAAACCCTAATCCACTGCCTACTGTACGCCAATATAGACCTGAACTTTATCTGCCGTGATATAGCGTTCAAAATCAGTACGGTACAGTCGGCGATGCGGGCAATCGGCCGCAGAAAAATACGCCCAGATTTGCTGCCAGACCTCTATCACCACCTGCGGCATGTCGCCTTGAGCGCTGAACATCAGGTAGTTACCCGCTTCAATATGCACCGGTTGCAAACTAACCCCTTCCCAGTCTTCAAACATATCGGAGCCAGCGACCACTGAAAAATCCCCCGATGCATCAGACTCATAATCGAAATACACGCCATACACCGTGGCATCATCCGATAAAATAGCGGCGAACTCCTCATGGAATTCCTGCCATAACAAGCCTATTTTTGCCGTTTCAGGCACCATTTCATCGGCATTGTTGGTGCGAATGGATAAACCCTGAATCTCTTTTGCGGCAACCTTGACCAGTTCCATCGATACCACCTCATTAGGGAGAAAACCACCCAGTAATGATAACACATTGTTACTTAATTGCTACGTTCAACAGGCTGGTTTAAGCGCTTTTCAACCGCGGAGGGTAACGCCACCAGGTGAGCAGCACCAACAAAAAGAAAACGCTATAGCCCAGCGTAAATACCCAGCCTGGAGCATCATAGTAAATCAGGTTGGATACCCAATACTCAATAAAGGAACTATCGTAAGCACTTTGTCCGGCCACACGACGCAGATCCATTTCCCAATAAGTCAGCGGGCAATAACGCCCACGCATGCTTTGCACCACCACCACTAAAACAATGGCCAGTTGCAGTAGACGAAACACAGGGTTACGTATCCAGGCCCAATGGCGTAGCCCGCCCAATAGGGTTAATAGCAAGCCAGCAAGCACAAAGAGCACAATAAGACCGTGCAGCAGCAGAATCACATCGGCCATTAAAGCTGGGGCCGGCACCCGTTCATACCATGGAGTTGTCATAACGAAGAGTATAGACCGAAATAACCTGAAGATCCGGGGTTAGGGCCGTGCTTGAAGCGTGAAGGGAGTCGGTATTACCAATACAAAAAGGGCATGCGCTAAGGCATGCCCTTTCTTAGAATCTGATCAGCGTAGCTTACAGAGCAACGATGTTCTCAGCCTGTGGGCCTTTAGCACCATCAGTTACTGTGAATTCAACACGTTGGCCTTCAGCCAGAGTTTTGAATCCTGAGCTGGCAATGGCGCTGAAATGTGCGAACACATCTTTACCATCTTCGCGCTCGATGAAACCAAAACCTTTTGCTTCGTTAAACCATTTTACGGTACCAGTTACTGTATTAGACATAATAATATTCCTAAAATTTTAAATTAATAATGACCATCAGAAGTACTCCGGACGATCTAGAGTAGCGTGGAAATTGGACTGACATTTAAAACTTACAGGACATTGTATTCTAATAATAGAGCAACGAATTGAAGGATATAAATGGTTCGAATCATCTTTCTAGCTGCCACCAATTCTATAGCAATACAAAAACTTGTCAACATTAATTGCAAAATACTCTAAAATAAATTTTCAGCTACAATCCAAAGCGTTAGCTGCTGCGGCTGAATGTGTTAGCATCCCCATGGATGACTCATAAACCAATACACCGGATCCACTGAATCCTGTGAACACCCCAAGGAGAACCACGTGAACAAAGTAGGCCTCATTTTTCTACTGCTTCTGCTGCCGTTTTGCGCTGTGCAAGCCGAAGAAAAAGAAAGTAACTACCTGACCGCCGAAGTCTTATGGCAGATTGAGCGTATTGGCTCACCCATTATTTCCCCCAAGGGAGAGCACATTATTGCGCCTGTGACCCGTTATGAGATGGAAACGGATCAAGGACAAACTCAGCTGTGGTGGTTCGCCGCCGACGGCTCCAAACAGCGTCCTCTTACAGCGGAAGGTATGCGTGTCAGCAACCCAGTGTTTTCGCCTGATGGCTCAACATTAGCCTTTGTAAGCCAACGCGATAAAGATGAAGCTGGCCAGATCTACCTGCTGCCGATGAATGTACCCGGTGAAGCGCGCCGCCTTACCTCGGTGCCAACCGGAGTTTATGGCATCAAGTGGGTTGGCGAACATTTGTATTTTATCAGCCGCGTATGGCCGGATAAAAGCTGGGATGAGATGACAGAGCAGCTAAGCACAGAAAAAAGCTCTAAGGTGTCAGCACGACAATGGAATGCCTTGCCCTACTCACACTTTGATCACTGGCTGGATGAAAATCGTCAGGCACATGTATTTCGTATCCCTGCCAAAGGCGGCGACGTCGAAGCCATTACCCAGCCGCTGGGGCTGGAGTTGCCTCGTTCAAGCCAAGGTGCCGGCAGTTACGATATCGACCCCTCAGAGCGCTGGATCGCATTTAATGCCAATGGCTGGGACAATCAGGTGGATGCGAAGATTGATATCTTCCTTGCCGAAATTGGCAGTACTAAAGTAGAAAACCTGACAGCCGACAACCAAGCGCCAGACAGCAACCCGATGTTCAGCCCGGATGGCAAAACATTGGCCTTTACCCGCCAACGCATTCATGGTTTTTATGCCGATACCGCCAACCTGATCTTGCTGGATCTGGCCCGCCGTACTGAGCGTGAAATCACCAGTGACTGGGACCGCTCGGTATCACGCATCAGCTGGACCCCAGATAGCAAAGGCTTTTATGCCGCTATTGATGATGCTGGCACCGTCCGGCTGCACCATATCAATGCCAGCAACGGCAGGGTCCGAGCGATCACGGGTGCCACTAACTTTGGTATGCCCGCCATTGCCAGCAATGGCACTTTGGTCGCAACCAATGAAAGCTTTCTTTACCCAGCCAGGCTGGTTCGCATCAATCCCCGTAACGGCAATCTGACCCGACTGGATAGCTTTAATGATGAACTGCTGGCAGAGATTGATTTGGGCACTTACGAGTCGGTCACTTATCAGGGGCATAACGGCCAGGATATTCAAATGTGGGTGCATTACCCGCCAGGCTTTGACCGCAGCAAACAATACCCGCTGTTTCTACTGATCCATGGTGGCCCGCACAATGCGATTACCGATGGTTTCCATTACCGCTGGAATGCTCAGACCTTCGCATCCTGGGGTTATGTCACCGCCTGGCATAACTTCCACGGCTCCAGTGGTTTTGGCCAGGATTTTGCCGACAGCATCAACCCGGATTGGAAAACCGCACCACTGCACGATACCTTAGCGGCTGCCGATTGGTTTAAAGCTCAGGATTGGATAGACAATGACCGTATGGTAGCTGGTGGCGCCAGCTACGGTGGTTATTTAAGCTCCATTTTGCTTGGGCAAGAGCACCCTTTCAATGCGCTGTTGATCCATGCCGCGGTGTACAATATGTACTCACAAATGTCGGCTGACTTTGCCGTTCACTCGACCCGTTTTGGCAACTACTGGGACAACCCAGATATTTATCAGTCCATTTCGCCACATTACTTTGCGAAAGACTTCAACACGCCAGCCCTGATCATCCACGGTCAATTGGATTACCGGGTACCCGTAGGGCAAGGGTTTGAACTGTTTCGTACCTTGCAAAGTCGTGGTGTTGAATCAAGGATGATTTACTTCCCGGATGAAAACCACTGGATCTTAAAGCCCAACAATTCATTGTATTGGTACCATGAGGTTAAAGACTGGATGGGCCGCTTTGCCGAACCTGGCGCCCGTTAACCACCAACCATAACCAAAT
>JAIUMG010000211.1 GCA_022565655.1 Alkalimonas sp. | reverse complement strand
GTGCCACCTATATCGGCGACTATGGCAAAATCAGTTGCTTGTTTAGCCATGCGTTTAATCCTCGGTCAGATGGTCTTCGGTGTAAAATAAAGCGCAAGCACCCTGCTCTGCACCCGTCAGCTGTGCTCGTAAACCACCAAAGATTTCCCGGCCCATGCCAGCATAACTATCAGAAAGATCCATCACCGGAGTCTCTCGTTTTGCCAGCTCTTCGTCAGCAACCAGTAATTCAAGTACGCCTTGTTCAGCATCAACACGCACCATATCGCCATTCTGCACTTTTGCAATCAGGCCACCTTCGATGGCCTCAGGCGTGACATGAATAGCAGCCGGCACCTTGCCAGAAGCACCTGACATACGACCATCAGTCACTAAGGCAACTTTAAAGCCGCGATCCTGTAAGACTCCCAGAGGCGGTGTTAATTTATGCAGTTCAGGCATACCAATGGCTTTAGGTCCCTGAAAACGGACAACCACGACACAATCTTTATTCAAATCACCGGCTTTAAAAGCAGCATCCAGTTCATGCTGGCTGGAAAATACCACTGCTGGGGCTGTCACGACTTCGGTGCCCTCACGCAGCGCTGATGTTTTCATCACCGCCCGGCCTAAGTTGCCGGATAACACTTCCAGACCACCATGATCTTTAAATGGCTTAGCCGCTGATGCGAGCACGTCCAAATCTTGCGATTCCGTCGGGCCATCCACCCAAACCAGCTTGCCATCTTGAAGCACCGGCTGCTGTGTATAACGGCGCAGGCCATGGCCAGCCACCGTATTGACATCTTCATGCAGCAAGCCTTCATCCAGTAACGTACGGATTAAATACGCCATGCCACCCGCATGTTGGAAATGGTTAATATCTGCTTGCCCATTCGGGTAAATTCGGGTCACCAACGGAGTAGCGCTTGATAGCTCAGCAAAGTCATCCCAGTTCAGCAGGTAGCCCGCAGAGCGCGCCACGGCGATTAAATGCATGGTGTGATTGGTCGATCCCCCTGTGGCCAGCAAGCCAACCAGGCCATTCACAATAGACTTCACATCGATCATCTGGCCTATGGGCATGTAATCTGCTCCTAGATCAGTCAAGCGAGTGACCTGCCGTGTGGCTGCTTTGGTTAACTCATCACGCAATGGAGTGCCAGGGTTTACGAATGATGAACCTGGTAAATGCAGCCCCATCATTTCTACCACCAGCTGATTCGAGTTGGCAGTACCATAAAAGGTACAGGTTCCGGCAGAGTGGTAAGAGGCTGACTCGGCTTCAAGCAACTCTTCTTTGCCGACCTTACCTTCAGCGTACAACTGACGCACTCTGGCTTTTTCCTTGTTGGGGATACCTGAAGGCATAGGCCCTGCTGGGACGAACACAAAAGGCAGGTGACCAAAACTAAAAGCGGCCATCAGCAAACCAGGAACAATTTTATCGCAGATCCCCAGCATTAAGCCGCCATCAAACATATTATGGGACAAGCCAACTGCTGCGGACATGGCAATAATGTCGCGGCTCATCAAGCTGAGCTCCATCCCTGGCTGACCTTGCGTTACCCCATCACACATGGCCGGCACACCACCGGCAAACTGGGCGACACTGCCGACTTCGTGGGCAGCTTGCTTAATCAAAGCAGGGTAACTCTCATAAGGCTGGTGGGCAGACAGCATATCATTGTAAGAGGAAATGATGCCGATATTGGCTTTGGTTAAGCTGCGCAAATCGCCTTTATCTTGCTGACCACAAGCGGCAAAACCGTGCGCCAGGTTGCCACAGGATAAAGTACCGCGATGCGGGCCTTGCAAGCGGGCTTTTTCAATGCGCTCAAGGTAAATCGCTCGGCTTTTCTGGCTACGGGCGGCAATCCGATCGGTGACTTGTTGAATTACTGGATGCATATAAACCTCTATTCGGTTGCGAACATCACCTGCACATCAACGCAAGGATGTTGTAAAAAAGCACGGATCGGCATCTGCTTAGGGTCCGCTGCGGCCATGGCCTGGTTCAGCACATTAAGCTTACTGGAACCGACCAGATGCAAAAACACGTTGCGGCTATTGAGCAAGCGCGACTGACTTAACGTCATGCGCTGATAAGGCGCTGTCGTCGGGTTCACGGCAACGGCCGCCTGTTCCGTGGTTAAACCTTTCGCTAATTCAGCACTGCAGGGAAACAATGAGGCCGTATGACCATCTTCACCCATCCCTAAGATAACGGCATCAAAGGTCGGAATATCGGCAAAACGCTGACATATGCTCTGTTCGCCATCTTCAGCTTTTGCATCCTCAGTGACCAAACTGATAAAAGAAGCTGTTGCTGCTTTGTTCTGCAGCAATACCGACTTTACCAGGCGCTCGTTGCTGTCTTTCTCGGTAGCGGATAGCCAGCGGTCATCCGCGAGGGTGATCGTGACTTTGTGCCAAGGTAAATCTGTTGTGGATAAATATTCGAATAATGCTTGGGGTGTTCGCCCACCGGATACCGCCAGATAAGCGTGATCGCGAGCCTCAATGGCATCTTGTACGATTTCAATTAAACGCTTTGCAAAATCAGCATTCAGCTGCTGACTGGTTGAAAAGTGATGCAGTTGCATGGATGAGCTCCTTTATTCGTCCCAGTTGCGATCGTCACGGGCCAGCAATGAAATGGCTGCTACAGGCCCCCAGCTGCCAGCTTGATAGCTTTTTGGGGTTTCGCTGGTGGCTTTCCAGGCGTCAAGGATCCCATCCACCCAACGCCAGGCATGCTCTACTTCATCGCGTCGTACAAACAGGTACTGATTCCCCAGTAAGGCTTCCAGCAACAAGCGCTCATAGGCATCGGCAATGCGTTTGGATTTAAAGGTTTCATCAAAGCTCAAATCCAGTTTGGTTTGCTTTAACTGCATGTGCTCGCCAAGGCCGGGAATTTTATTCATCACCTGCACTTCGACCCCTTCATCCGGCTGCAAGCGGATAATGAGTTTATTGGCCGGTAAATGCTTATAGGTTTCATGGAAAATATTGTGCGGTTGCGGTTTAAAACAAATCACCACTTCACTGCGCTTTTCCGGCATCCGTTTACCGGTTCTGAGATAAAACGGCACACCAGCCCAGCGCCAGTTATCAATATCAATTTGTAAAGCCACGAATGTTTCGGTGCTGCTGTTGGCTCTGGCGCCCTCTTCTTCCAAATAGCCAGGTACTGAGCCACCTGCAACAAAGCCGCTGGCATATTGGCCGCGTACTGTTTTTTCATGCACATTGTTGATGTTTATAGGACGCAGTGCTTTTAACACTTTCAGCTTTTCATCCCGGATGCTGTCTGCATCCAGGCGTGCTGGCGGCTCCATGGCGATCAATGACAACACCTGCAACAGATGATTCTGAACCATATCCCGCATTTGGCCTGCATCGTCGTAGTAACTCCAGCGGCCTTCTACCCCAACCTCTTCTGCGACGGTAATCTGCACATGATCAATGGAGTTATGATCCCAGTTGGAGGCGAAAATTGCATTGGCGAAGCGCAGTGCTAGCAAATTCAACACCGTTTCTTTACCCAGATAATGGTCAATGCGGTAAATTTGATTTTCATTGAAGTATTGCGCGACCAAGGCATTGATCTCACGTGATGACTCTAAATCGTGGCCAATTGGCTTTTCCAACACCACACGAGCAGGCTCATCAGCCAAACCAGCACTATGCAAGCCCTGACAAATCGCTGGGAATAAAGCGGGTGGCGTGGCGAAATAGCTCACAGGAATGCGTTCGTCTGCATTGATAACATCTTTTAGCTTTAAATAATCTTGCTGTGACGCCAGATCGACTTGCACATAGTGCAAACGTTGTTCGAAGGCAGCCAAAACATCAACATCCAGCGGCTCTTTTTTGACAAAGGTAGTCAGGTTTTTCTTGACCAGCGCTTGGTACTCGGCTCGATCCATTTGATCGCGGGCAACCCCAACAATACGAGTCCCCTCTTGCAGCAAGCCGGCTTTTTCCAGCTGATATAAGGCAGGTAACAACTTACGTCGTGCCAAATCGCCCTTGGTACCGAATAAAATTAAATCACAGGCTTTTGCTGCTGATGGCATAGTATGTCCGTCCTAAAGATGTAATTTTACAACAACGACAGCATACTAGCGCAGCAAATCGGCATTGTAAACCAGGTTTATTGTAATTAAATTACATATATGGTTAAGTGTACCACATATTTCAGTAAACTAACGGGTCTATGGCATGCTGACCTGTCGTTCTGTGGTAAAATAAATACTTTTCTGTAACTGCAATTGGATGTATAACAGCATCTATTACAATAATAGATATACCAACATAGTTTCATGCTATGCCGTGTTGAATCAACCAGGAAGTTTGGGATGAATGTACTCGAAAAAATAGTCAATAGTGTCACCAACTTTAGCAAGTCAGAACGTAAAGTTGCTGAAGTGATCCTGGCTAATCCACAAACCACTATCCATAGTAGTATAGCTGCTTTGGCCAAAATGGCTGATGTTAGCGAGCCAACTGTCAATCGATTCTGCCGACGGCTGGATACCAAAGGCTTCCCTGACTTTAAGCTGCATCTGGCGCAAAGCCTGGCCAATGGTACCCCTTATGTCAACCGCCATGTTGAAGAAGAAGATGGCCCGGAAGCTTATACCGCGAAGATCTTTGAATCGACCATGGCGGCTCTCGACTCAGCTCGTCATAATGTTGATATTAATACCATTAATCGTGCTGTCGACGTGTTAACTCAAGCGAAGAAAATTTCGTTTTTTGGCCTGGGCGCGTCAGCATCTGTTGCTCATGACGCGCAAAACAAGTTTTTTCGTTTTAACGTCCCTGTGGTATGTTTTGACGATATTGTGATGCAACGAATGTCCGCAATCAACAGCGCTGAAGGTGATGTTGTGGTGTGTATCAGCCATACTGGTCGTACCAAAAACCTGTGTGATATAGCAACCATAGCACGCGAGAACGATGCAACGGTGATCGGTGTTACTGCCTACGATAGCCCGCTTGCACGAGAATGTACGCTGGTATTGTCATTGGATGTACCAGAAGATACCGATATGTACATGCCAATGGCGTCACGAGTAGCGCAGCTTGTGCTGATCGATATCCTGGCGACAGGTTTTACTCTACGCAGAGGCTCTAAGTTCAGGGAGAACCTGAAGAAAGTAAAAGACAGCTTGCGTGGTTCCCGTTTCGAGAAAAAAGATCATCCAGCTTAAATTTAGTCAATCGTCTGTATTCTGTAATAAAATTACATTACACTAGTACGAACTATCAATATGCCGCATTCAGGAGCATTGCATGTCAAGAAGAACCAAAATTGTCGCGACACTAGGCCCGGCCACCAATACTCAGGACGCTATCGAACAACTGATAAAAAAAGGGGCCAGTGTATTCCGCTTCAACTTCTCTCACGGCAGTGCAGATGATCACCGAGAGCGTGCACGCATGGTTCGTGCCGCCGCAGCGAGCACCAATACGCATGTTGCCATCCTGGGAGATTTGCAGGGTCCGAAAATCAGAGTGTCAACCTTTGCCAATGATTACGTCATATTGAAGCATGATCAGGCATTTACCCTTGATGCAACCTTAGCCAAAGGTGCGGGTAATGAAACTCAGGTTGGTATCGATTACAAAGAGTTACCTGATGACGTCTCGGCTGGTGATGTATTATTACTCGATGATGGCCGTATCCAGTTACAAGTCACTGCGGTTGAGGGCAGCCAGGTCCACACCAAAGTAACCGTCGCTGGTAAGTTAAGCAACAACAAAGGCATTAACCGCCAAGGTGGTGGTTTATCTGCCCCTGCCCTGACAGAAAAAGATAAACAGGATATCCAGCTGGCTGCAGAACTGGATGTTGACTATCTGGCGGTATCATTTCCCCGCTGTGGTGATGATTTGCGCCTGGCTCGTGATTTAGCGAAAGCAGCAGGCTCAGAAGCACGCATTATGGCTAAAGTTGAGCGAGCTGAAGCCGTAGCCGATGATGCCACCTTGGAT
>JAIUMG010000210.1 GCA_022565655.1 Alkalimonas sp. | reverse complement strand
GTCATCTGCTGAGTAGTCACATCCAGCTGCAATAGCCCCTCACTGGCTGTGGCAATGTGCAATAAGGTAGGACTGACCCACTGAATATCATACACAGGGGTATTCGCTGTTAGTAGCTCAGAATAAAGGGGGCGACTCTGGTAACCATCAAAGCGATCCAGTCCGCCGTCAGTTGCTAGCCACAGTTGTTGGTGTTGATCGAGGCTTAGTCGATTCACAACGCCTTGGCTCAGCCCATTATCAGGCGATAAACGGAATACCTGCTGCGTCTTAGCACTAAGGGGGCATGCGAATATCAGCAGCAGGATCAGGGTCAAACTACGACCTGATAATAGTGTCATTCAGCGCTCAGCAAATCATCAGTGTGAATTAAAAACAGGTGTTACTAATTTGGTCTAAATACCGAGTAATTGCAAGGCGAATTTCTAAACAAACTACCACATTAAGTCATCAGGGATCTGAAAGTCCTTGTAGGGATCGTCTTCTTCCGGTTGTTGTTGGCTCTCATCTGCCAGATAGATCAGCGACTCAGCAAAACGTTCTGCGACTTTTTCAGCCACATGCCGAGGCACGATAAAGTAGTCTTCGTCATAGGCACAGATCGCCAGCTTGGCTGAGCTAAGGTGCTGCTGAACCTGTTCGCTAACAAACAAAAATTTGATTTTATTGTTGCGCGGGTCGGTAAAGTTAAAGCGAATTTCACCATCGACCGGTTGTTGGTTGTGCTGCAGCATTTGCAACGCCTGAGCTTTCATGGCTTTTGCTTCAGCTTCTACCTTGCGCTGTCGGTTCAGCTCGCGGTCACGTTCTGCAGCTTCTTCACGCTGTTGCTTGAGCCTTGCCTGATGCTCACTATCTTGAACGCCACCCCCTTTGGGGTTTTGTTTACGTTGCAGATGTTTTTCACGCTTAAGTTGTTTGACTTTCTTTTCATTCACCAGGCCAGCGCCCAGTAATTGTTCCGCCAGAGATTTTGCCATCAGAGTCAGTTTTCCCGCACTATAATAGCCACATTGTACGTGGATCAATGGTTGCGCTCAACGTTGATTTTATGTAAAAGTTTCATGATGAGCTCAAGTTAGACTACAATCAAAAAATCTGAAGTTAGTTGACACCATGCTACTTAGGTTTCAAGGAAGACAATGTTTGCAAGATTAACACGACGATACACTGGCCACTGGATGCTCGTAGGATGTTTTGCTTTATGCTTCATTTCGGCAAAATCGATGGCAGGGTCAGCTTTGCACTGGGGTTTTGTGCACTTTCCGCCATTTCATTATCAGACCGAGGAGGGCAGTGCTGAGGGGCTGCTGGTCGATCTGGTGGATAGGGTGATGGCTTCAGTTGATCGTGAGTATAGCTTTCAGCAGTACCCAAATCGGCGCATGATCCACTTGTTGAATGAAGGTAAGCTGGATCTTGCGGTGGTGATGACTTCGGTATTGAAAGACAAAGCTTTGTACAGAATTAGTCAGCAGCCAGTGTCCAGCATGCAGCTTAGCGCCTTTTGGCTGGGCGAGCGCGAGCCGGTTACCCGGGTTGGCGATTTATTCGGTAGCCGGGTGATCCTGATGAGCGGCTTCAGTTATGGTGGCATACGCCATATGCTGGAGCCTGCGTATGGTGTGGTCCGCGAAGTGGTTGAGGTAGACAAGCACGGGCTTGGTATTGATGCCCTGCGCCTGGATAGGGGGGATTACTTACTGAACTACAAAGAAACCGCCACTCTGGAAGTGCAAGAGCATGAGTTAGCCGATATCAATCATAGCGTGCTGAACCGAGTGGATATTTATTTTTTACTCAGAGCTGACTTACCAGGCAGCGCACAGTTAATGCAACAAATCGAAGCGGCTTTAGCGGTCATTCAGTCTAACCACTAAAGCCACTTATGATGCAGCTTAGCGCCCGGTGTTATGGTTACACCACGCCTTGCTCAATCATGGCATCGGCCACCCGGCGAAAGCCAGCAATATTTGCACCCAGCATCAGGTTACCAGGCTGATCGAACTCCACTGCGGCATGATGGGCTGCCTGATAGATATCACACATAATCACTTTTAACCGTGCATCGACTTCGTCAAAACTCCAATGCTGCATACTGGCATTCTGCGCCATCTCCAACTGGCTGGTGGCAACACCACCGGCGTTGGCCGCTTTACCTGGTGCATAAAGAATCTTAGCCTGAATAAATTGTTCAATGGCCGCTTTGGTGCATGGCATATTGGCCCCTTCAATCACGGCTTTGCAGCCGTTATCCAGCAGAGCTCTGGCATCAATTTCATTCAATTCATTTTGCGTGGCACATGGGAATGCTAAGTCAGCCGGGAAGTGCCAGACTGCGTTGCCGTTATCTGGGTACTTGTCGCGAGGTATAAAGCGGGCACTGCTGTGGGTATTGAGGTAATCGGCTAAACTGGCATTCGGCTGCGCTTTTAAAGTACGCACGCAGCTGAGATCAATACCGTCTTTGTGATACAGAGTGCCTTGAGAGTCAGAGCAGGTGACTGGAACTGCCCCCAGCTCCAGCAGTTTCTCGATCGCATGCAGGGCAACATTACCGGCACCTGAGACCAGGCATACCTTGCCTTCCAGCCGCTCTTTGTTGTCTTCCAACATATACTGGGCTAAATACACACAGCCATAACCGGTGGCCTCGGTGCGCATCAGGGAGCCACCCCAATCTCGCTTTTTGCCTGTTAATACACCATCAAAACGATTGACCAGCTTTTTGTACTGACCAAACAGATAACCAATTTCACGCGAGCCAACGCCAATATCGCCAGCAGGAACATCGGTAGTAGGGCCAATATGGCGGTATAGCTCATTCATGTACGCCTGGCAAAACCGCATGATCTCACCATCGGACTTGCCTTTGGGATCGAAGTTCGCCCCCCCTTTGGCGCCACCAAGGGCTAAGCCGGTCAAGGCGTTCTTAAAAACCTGTTCAAAACCAAGAAACTTGATAATGCTGGCATTGACGCTGGGGTGAAAGCGAAGCCCACCTTTGTAGGGGCCCAAAGCCGAGTTAAATTCAACCCGATAGCCTTTGTTCACCTGCACTCGCCCCTGATCATCGACCCAGGCCACCCGGAACATAATCTGCCGCTCGGGCTCCACCATCCGTTCAATAATAGCGTGTTGATGATAGCGATCATTGTGTTCCAGGATAGAACCTAGTGAGCCAAGTACCTCTTCAACGGCTTGATAAAACTCCGTTTGGGCAGGGCTGCTATGTTGTAACCGTACCATGGTGTCATGAATATACGTCATAAATTGCCTTCGTCACTGAGGTTTATAATCCACATACTGAACGACACTGGTTGCCTTCGTCAATCGAAAGTCTCTGTTACTTAAGGAGGTGACCCCCAGGCTGTGGGGGGATAAAAGTTCCCGCATAGCAGGCGGCTCTGTTATGATCAGGGCCTGTTGTTGAACCCGATACAGAAGTGATCTTGATGCCTCAGCCATTATCCTCAAAGCCATTGCTGATTATTGTTGGTTATGTTTGGCCAGAGCCGAATTCATCGGCCGCGGGTACCAGAATGCTGAGCCTAATTCGTCTGTACCGGGACCAAGGCTGGCAGGTTATTTTTGCCAGTGCGGCGGAAAAAAGCCCGCATCGATTTGATTTATCGACATTGGATGTGGCTGAGCATAATATCGAGTTGAATCATCAGAGCTTTGATGATTGGCTCAAACAGCAAGCGCCGCAGGCGGTGATGTTCGATCGCTTTATGCTGGAAGAGCAGTTTGGCTGGCGAGTCGAGCAAGCGTGCCCGGATGCCATGCGCATTTTAGATATGGAAGATGTCCATGCGCTGCGTCAAGCACGAGAGCAAGCGGTGAAGCAGGGCAGAGAACTGGATAATGGTTTGCTTAATTCAGAGCTGGCTCAACGTGAAATCGCCGCGATTTACCGCTGCGATCTGACCTTAGTGATTTCCGAATTTGAAATGCAACTATTGCAACAGCATTTCAGAGTGCCTGCTGAGTTGCTGTGTTACTGCCCTTTTTTACTCGATGAGCCGCCACCAGCTGAGCCTGCAGGTTTTCAGCAACGGCAGCACTTTATTGCCATTGGGAATTTTCGCCATGCGCCCAACTGGCATTCTGTACTATGGCTCAAGCAATTATGGCCAGCGATCAAACAGCAACTTCCTGCAGCTGAATTGCATATATATGGGGCTTATCCACCACCTAAAGCCACGGCGTTGCATAACGCCAAGCAAGGGTTTCTGGTAAAAGGCTGGGCCAGTGATGGGGTGGCGGTGATGAAACAGGCACGGATTTGTCTTGCGCCATTGGCCTTTGGTGCTGGTTTAAAAGGCAAGTTGCTGGAAGCCATGCTGTGCGGCACACCCAGTGTCAGCACCCCCATTGGCGCCGAAGGCATGTTGGCCGACAATAATTGGCCCGGCGCTATTGCTACCGGCGATGACGACTTTATCGCGGCTGCCGTTCGTTTGTACCAAGACGAAACGCGCTGGACTAAGGCTCAACAATTGGGGTTAACCTGTGTGTGGCAGCGTTTTGATGGTGCTGAGCATAGTGCACGGATCTGGCAGCAGCTGCAGCACGTGCAGGCAGAGCTTACGGCACACCGGCAAGCGAATTTCACCGGCTTGATGTTAAGGCATCATGCCTACCGTAGTACCAAGTTTATGGGGCAATGGATTGAAGCGAAAACGCGCTTGCAGCAATTGACTAAGCCATGAGAATTGCAATTCTGTAGCAGGGGTCTTCTTGCACAGCATGGCAGTCAAGGCCAGTGTATAGCGCGTTTAGGGAGCTAGTCGGCTATTGGTGCCACATCGACGGCGACGGTTAGTGTGTGTTCGCCGCTGCCTTGCAGTAAGCCTTTTAATGGCACCACATCCGCAAAATCACGACCAAAAGCTACGGTAAGATGCTGCTCATCGGCCAGCAGGTTGTTGGTGGGGTCAAAATCAATCCAGCCGAGTGTGGGATCGAATACAGCAAACCAGGCATGGGAGGCATCGGCGCCGACCAGTCTTGGCTGCCCGGCAGGTGGCCGTGTTTCCAGATAACCGCTGATGTAACGTGCTGGTATTCCCACGCTGCGCAGACAGCTAATCGCCAGTTGGGCAAAATCCTGGCAGACACCTCGTTTATGGGCGATCACTTCACTAAGTGGCGTCACCACGGTGCTGAATTCAGGATCATACTCAAACTCATTAAATATAAGCTGGTTTAATGCCTGAGCCAGTTGAAGCACATTTTGCCCTGGCACCATCAGTGGCGTGATCAATGCTTTGGCTTCTGGCAGTAAGGGGATCAGCTGACTGGCGTTGAGACAGAGTTTGGCATGCAATGTAGCCGGGTCGTGTTGGCTGGCCAGGTGGTGCTGCAACTGACTAACACTCACTGCATCCTGGATTTTCAATACGTTATGCCGGGCTTGAACGGTCACTATACTGGTGGCGGTAACAGCCAGTTGCTGATGCGGGCTTTGTAAATGAATAAAATGTTGGGTGTTGCCAAAGTAATCGATTCGCTGTTGCAGCTCAGAAGGCTGTGGCTGGACATGAAGCTGCGTTTGAATCACCTGTTGATAAGGTAGCTGACGAGGGGTGACACAGGCCAGGTTATAGCTGTTGGCAACCGGTTGTGGATAATTGTATTGGGTGAGGTGGCGCAAACTATATTTCATTTAGAAGCGCTGCCATTGGTTGTGTAAATCGACATGGCTGAAATACGACAAGCCAATGCTGTCTGATAACTGCCGCAGCCGTAATTGCAATTGCTGGAGCAATTCGCTCAGCTCAGGTTGCGGCTGTAGCTCGGCATCAAACAGCTGCTCAGGGTCGGTTTGTTGCAGCAAAGCCCGCAGTTCGCTGGCCAGTTGACTTTCATTGCCCTGTTTCTGCCCTGTGCTGGTCGTTGAGAATTGCTGCGGTGGTAACTTTTTCACCTGATGCAGCAAAATAGCGCACTGGTAACCGACTGAGCGTGGCGTGCTGTCATCCAGTAATAACAGGTCAATAACCGGTACCGGATGAAGTTCATTATGGTAACGG
>JAIUMG010000209.1 GCA_022565655.1 Alkalimonas sp. | reverse complement strand
CATCATCATAGGTGGCCCTTTTATACCAATGACAGTCCCAACCAACCTGCTCCATGATCTGCAGCAGCCGGTCGCTGTGATGCTGCCACAATTCGGCACGTGGGTCCTGCCGGCTTTCTGCCAGCGGTATAAACTGGCGCAGGGTGCTAAGCAACAGCCAGCCAAGCCAGATGCTTTCGCCTTTGCCGCCGCTACCGACCTGATCCATGCCATCGTTCCAGTCACCACTGCCAATAAGTGGTAAGCCGCGCTCACTGCTTAACGTAATGGCCAGGTCCAGGCCGCGGGCACAATGCTCATACAAAGAAGCTTTGGCGTCGGTTGGCATCGGCTGAAAAAACGCATCATGCTGTTCCGGCTCCAGCAAGGGCCCTTGCAAAAAGCTGATCTTTTCATCCAGCACAGCGCTATCGCCGGAGGTAGTAAGGTAGCGGGCACAAGCAAAGCCGAGCCAGACCCGGTCGTCTGAAATACGGCTGCGCACGCCCTGACCACTGTGTGGCAGCCACCAATGTTGTACATCACCTTCAACAAACTGACGCTGAGCCGCGCGCAATAAATGCGCCCGGGTCAGTTCCGGGGCGGCAAAACTAAGCGCCATAGTGTCTTGCAGCTGATCGCGAAAGCCGTAGGCGCCACTAGCTTGATAAAACGCCGCCCGGGCAGCAATACGACAGGCCAGGGTCTGATACAACAGCCAGCCGTTTAGCATAATATCCATCGCCCGGTCCGGCGTTTTCACCTGCACCGCCTGCAGCAACTGCTGCCAGTGCTGCTGCACCTGTTGCAACTCATCATTCAAATCAGCCTCGCGGTAGCGCTGCAACAAGGCCAGCGCACTGGCTTTATCGGCGGTCTGGCCGAGGAAAAACACCAGCTCAATTTGCTCACCCGGCGCCAGGCTGACACTGTGCTGCATGGCCGCGCACGGATCGGCCGTAGCCCCGCTGCTGGCACAAAGCAACTGTTGCTGCACCAGCGACTGCGGGCTTTGGCTACTTTGGTTGCGGCCAATAAACTCATTGCGATCAGCCGTCCAACCGGTCAAGTCGGTGCTATTGCCCAGCGCCGCAAAAGCGACCCGGCCGGGAAAGGCCGTTTGCCAAGGGTTTTGCACCAGCAAGACGGCGTGCTCACTATCGAACTCACTGATTAAATAAGGCGCACTCTGAGCACGATCGCGGCCCAGCACCCATTCCACATAGGCCGTTATTCGCAGCCGCCGCTGACGGGAAGAGGTATTATGCACAGTCAGACGAGAAATTTTAATCGGCTGCTCCAGCGGCACATACTGCAACAAGCTTAAGGCAATGCCCGCTGCCTGATGAGCAAATCGACTGTAACCAAAACCATGGCAGGCACTGTAGAGGCCGCCATCGTTAATCGGTGCACAGGTGGCGGTAAACAGCTGGCCACTGTACTCATCCTGCACGTAAATCGCTTCGGCAGAGGGATCGGTCACCGGATCATTCGACCAGGGAGTCAACTGATTTTCACGGCTACTTTGCGCCCAGCTGTAACCGCTGCCACTGGCCGACACCTGAAAACCGAACTGAGCATTGGCTATCACATTCAGCCAGGGCATGGGCGTGCGCTGGTGGTTGTTCAGCAGAGTCACGTACTCGCGGCCATCACTGGCAAAGCCACCCAAGCCATTAAAAAACTCTAAATCACCGCTGCAGTAGTCGGTCATCGGGGTGCTTTGGGTGGTAGCTCTACTCGTCTGCGCATCGGTGCTGTGCTGAGGCAGGCTCTCTTTCGCTGACAAAGACGCTGTCTCCAGTATCTCTGTAGCCAGCGGCGCCAGACGCTCTAGCTGACGCTGTAAGGGACCGCGCCTGGCATAGAGCACCACCCGGGCAACAGAGGCCAGTAAGCTGCGGCTATCAACGTTCATTAAATCTGCGCGCAGGGTATAGACATTGCCCACCGCCAGCAGCGGTGCACCATCTGCAAGCACGGCCGCCGGGCGGCTCTGGCTGGCGCGAACCAGCGCTTCTATGGCCTGTTGTAAATCCTGCACATAGGAACTGGCACGTTCATTAATAATGACCAAATCGACTGCCAGTTGTTTGAGGCGCCAGTACTCATGCGCCCGCAGTAACTGGCGGACACTGTCAATATCTTCAATGTCGTCAATATGCAGCAATAAGATCGGGGTATCGCCGGAAATACCATGCTGCCAGATAGCGGACTGTGGGCCAGCCCCGCGACTGATGGCGGCAGGCGGCGAGCGAAAGCGCAGGTCGTTGTATAATAAAGGACCTGTCAGGCGCTGAAACAACGAGGCCTCGGCCACGGTGACGGTCAGGTGGCGTAATTGCACCTGCGCCAGCGTCCAGGCCAGGGTCGCCGCTCGCTCAAAGGCACTGACCTCGTTATGTTGAACAATCAGCTCCAGCAGCTCGTCGCGTGAACTGGCCAGTAGCGTCCAGAATGCCACTTTGAGTTGCTTACCCGCCGCCAGCCTGACCGTCGGGCGTAAACAGAGAATAGGGTCCAGCACGGTGCCGCTGCTATTGCTTAATGGCTGCTGACGCTGCATGGCGCGAGCCTGCTGCAGACACGTACCACCACCAAAAAACTGTGCGCGGTCGGTTTCGTATTGCAGTGCTGCACTGCTTTTGCCTTCGACCACGGCAAAATGCCCGAGCCACAGCGGAGTTTCCCCCGGGGTGCGCGGGCGTCGGGTCGCTATAATGGCACCATGCTCGCTGACAAATTCGGTTTGCACAAATAACTTGGAAAATGCCGGATGAGCCTGATCGCTGGCCGCATTGCCCAGCACCAGCTCGGCGTAAGAGGTCAACTCAAGCTCTTGCTCATGCCGGCTATGATTGCACAGGGTGACAGAGCGAACTTCACCATTGTGCTCAGACGACACCACCACCGTCAGCCTGGCACTGATCCGCTGCTCACTGAGCTGTGCACTGAATTCTGCGCTGTCCTCACTAAAGGTTGCCCTATGGTTATGTGATTGCGCCCCGCCGACATCCACTTGGCTGCTGGCATCAGGTTGTAGGCTGGCAGCCCAAAAGTACTCACTGCTGCGTTCACGCAACAAGATATAGCTACCACAGTTATCTAGGCTGCTGTCGGCGCGCCAGCGGGTAATGGCAATATCGCGCCAACGGCTGTAGCCGCTGCCAGCGGCGCTCAACATCACGCTGTAGTGGCCATTACTGAGAATATGGGTCTGTGGTGCTCCAGCCGCAGCCGGGTCCAAACTGAGTTCGGTCAGCGATTCACTTCCTTGATCAGCAGCAATGGTAACGGTTTCAGCTTTCGGGTGCGCATTCAGTACGTCGCGAGGTACCCGCTCCTGCAATAATAGTTCGCAGGCGCTGATCATCGGCTCGCGATGAAAGCGGCTGCGCATCAAACCCTGCTGCAGCGTATTGAGCAGGGCGATCAGCGTCATGCCCTGATGGTGCGCCATAAAGCTTTGCACCAGCACGGGTTGTTCGGGGTCCTGCAGTCGGGCTGGGGTATAATCGACCGCTTCAAAAAAGCCGTAATCACCCAGTGCGCCCAGCTGCTCCAGGCGGGCAAAGTTTCGACAAGCGGCAGGCGCGTCGACCATCGCAGCCAAGGCCGTAGCATAAGGCGCAATCACCAGATTTTGTGCCAGACCGCGCTTTAATCCGAGCCCCGGTACGCCAAAATTAGAGTACTGATAAGTTAAATGAAGATCGCGCGCATTGTAGGCCGACTCAGAAATACCCCAGGGGATCTGATGTTGCTGGCCGTAACTGATCTGCCGCGCCACGATCAGCCGGTTGCTTTGCTCCAGCAAGCTGCCAACCGCAGCCCGCATCACCAATGACGGCATCAGGTACTCAAACATAGACCCCGACCAGGATAACAAGGCGGCGCCAGCACCTAACGGCGTAGCACCTCGGCCCAGCCGGAACCAATGCTTACTGTCGATATCACCTTTGGCGATAGCAAACAAACTAGCCAGGCGAGCTTCTGATGCCAGTAAATCGTAACAGCTGGTATCGAGGGTATTGTCTGCCACCATATAACCAATCGACAGTAAGTTACGCTCGGTATTAAGCAAAAAAGAGAAGTTCATTTGCAGCGCCATGGCCCGGCTAGCCGCAGCCAGGGTGGCTAAGCGTTGCTGTAGCTCCAGATGTGCCGCACTGCTGGCCAGATTGTCTTGCTGATGCTGGTTCAGAGTCTGCAATAATGCTTGCAGATAAAACAACAGGTTGTCGTTATCGGGTTGCTCGGTTGCCCCGGTGGGCTGGTGTTCATGACTACGGTAGTATAAACCCAGCGCACTAGTCGCCAGCTCAATCAGCCCGGTATGCAGCGGTGCCAGCCGATGGGTGCCATTTTGTAACTGCTGCGCTATTGTATCCAGACAGGCGGACAGTTGGGTATTATGTTGCAGCGGGCCAGTACTGTGCTTCAGGCTATAGTGTGCCAGCGCCAGCGCCAGCGTATCATTTAACCCCAGCAGTGCCTGCGGAGCCAAGAGCTGTTGCTGCCAGTCCTCCAGGCTATTGGCCAGCGCCAGTAAATGCCCGGCCAGATTGCCGCTGTCTACCGATGAGACATAGGCCGGCGCTAACGGCTGCAAACTCTGGGTATCGTACCAGTTATAAAAGTGGCCCTGATAGCGACTAAGGCGCTGCAAGGTCTCAAATGTTTGCTCCAACTTGTCAGCACTGGCATGGGTTCCCAGCCAGCCAAAGTCCCGCGCGGTCACTACCGACAACAAATAGACGCCAATATTGGTCGGTGAGGTACGATGGGCAATCACTGGCTCCGGCGTTTGCTGAAAGTTATCCGGCGGCAACCAGTTGTCATCAGCGCTGACAAAGCGCTCAAAAAAGCGCCAGGTACGACGGGCGACTAAGCGCAGGCTGTTGCTCTCTGCGGCTGAAAGCGGCTGGCTTTGCTGCTGGTTGACCGGCAGACTTAACCAGTACATCAAGGCCGGTGCCAGCTGCCATAACATAAACAGCGGCGCCAGCAGCACCAGGTTGTGCGGTACCTGCCAGATCAGCAGGGCAGCAGTTAGCCAGCTGAGTACCAGCCCTCCTGCCATCTGTTGGTAATAGCCAGTCAGGCTCAACGGCCGCTTAGCGCTGTTTTGCGCGCTGGTAACCCACTGCAACAGCAATTTTCGGCTGACCAGCAGCCGCCACAGGGTCAGACCAATGGCATGACTCATCCGCCAGGCTTGATCGGCCAGTAACACCAGTTGCAGCACACTCTGACTCAGGGTTTGACCCAGGTCGTTTAGCAGATTGCCATACAGGCTACGCAGCTGCACCGCACCGCCATTTTGCAAAATGCTATGCTGTGGCAACCAGCTGAAGCGGCGCCTCAGTATTGAGGGAAGCAGCACGATACCCAACAGCAACAGGGTCGCATTGACCGCCAGTGGCCAGGGCAGCAGCAACGCCAGTACTAAGCCGATAAAGCCAGCGGGTGCCAACATAGAGCGGCGCAAGTTATCCAGAATCTTCCAACGTCCCAATAACGGGATTTTTGCACTGCCAGTCTGGCGGCGGAGCTGCCCGCGAAACAGTGAGCTGAACAGCCAGGGCAGCAACTGCCAGTCACCGCGGGTCCAGCGATGTTGCCGCTTTACCGCAACGTCATAACGGCTGGGGAACTCTTCCACCACCTCGATATCGGAGGCCAGCCCGGCGCGGGCAAAGATGCCTTCAAACAGATCATGGCTGAGCATGCTGTTATCCGGAACCCGACCCTGCAAGGCGGCGCTGAAAGCATCGACATGGTAAATCCCTTTGCCGGTAAAGGAGCCCTCACCAAATACATCCTGATACAGATCAGAGACAGCCCCGGCGTAAGGATCAATACCAGCCGGGCCAGACGTTAAGCGTAAATAGCGTGACCCCTGACCAACCAATGCCAGCGCAGGAGTCACTCTGGGTTGTAAAATGCCATAGCCAGCAATCACCCGTTGCTGCTGTGCACAAAACTGAGGTTGATTCAGCGGATGGGCCATTTTGCCCACCAGCTTCACGGCAGCGTTGCGCGGCAGCCGGGTATCGGCATCCAACGTAATCACATAACGCAC
>JAIUMG010000208.1 GCA_022565655.1 Alkalimonas sp. | reverse complement strand
CTGCGAAAAGCCAGTTGCTGAATGGTTTTGCCCGGCAACGACGACTCGGGTGGAAATGCCACCTCGGCCAACCCCAACTCATGGGCATGAAAAGAAAAATAGGAGTGACTCAGTGGCTGTGGCTCCAAGCCAAGCTGCTGACAGGTCGGCAACAGGTCCATCGCAGGATCGGCTAAGTCCACCAGCAGGATATCCTGCGACTCGACCAAAGTATTGCCAGTGGCATTAAGCAACAGGGTCCGAAACTTTTGTTGGCGCTCGATTGCCACCACATTGATACCAAACTCTTTGCGCAAGGCCAGTTCATTCAGCTGCTGATCCAGCAAGGGTGAGCCCGGCAACACTTTCAGCCGAAGTTCACGCTCCTTCAGGCGGTAATTCCTGGCCAGATCACTCAACTTTAAACGGGGCGCACCACTTTGACCAGCTTCAAGTTCAGGGTTTAGCCATCGGCGAGCCAGCAGCATATAGCCAACTCCCATCAGCAACACAACCAGACCAATGGGCGTGAAACTAAAGAAGTGAAAGCCCTCCATCCCCTGCCGCTGTAACTCACTTTGCACCACCATATTTGGCGGTGTCGCCACCAAAGTTTGCATGCCGCTAATCAGCGCCGCAAAAGCCAGCGGCATCATCAACCGTCCGGGGGCAATATTTAACCGGGCACAGATGCTCAGCACCACCGGAATAAAAATCGCAACCACCCCAGTCGAGCTCATGATCGAACCCATAGCCGCGACCGACAGCATCAACAACACCAATAAGCGAATTTCGCTGTTGCCTGATACCCGGACCAGCCAATCGCCCAGCCGGTAGACAATACCAGTGCGTACCAAGCCATCCCCGACCACAAAGAGCGCTGCTATCAGAATCACCGCAGGATCGCTAAAACCGGCCAGCGTCTGTTGGACAGTCAGCATTCCGGTCAGAGGAAAGACCACCAGCACCACCAGGGCGACTACATCGGTACGGGGTTTATTGGCAGCAAAGCAGCCCATGCAGAATAACAGCATCCCCAGTACCAAAATCAACTCGGTGTTCATTGGTCATCGGCTCCCGTTATCGTGTTTATACTTAGGGATAATGGTTAATTACCTCATATCTTAAGGTGACTTGCCTATAGTAATACAAAAAACGTCAATGTCTTAGGCTCTGTGATTGAAAAATACCAAGCAGCACCCAGCCGTTATCACTAGAGACATTTCGTAGGAAATGGTCTACACTGATAATATGATATTCTGGAGGTGCTTATGACAGCCGCGTTAGCTAATACCACAGTTCAGCCTAAACAGCTAAGCCAGGCTGGTTTAA
Organism: Alkalimonas sp.; assembly: GCA_022565655.1. GTDB lineage: Bacteria > Pseudomonadota > Gammaproteobacteria > Enterobacterales > Alteromonadaceae > Alkalimonas. The sequence goes on along the minus strand of JAIUMG010000208.1, from coordinate 4,792 downwards.
AAGCCGTGTTTGCTATTCTGGATAAATGGGGAGCCAGTGCCGAGCAAATCCAGCGTGTTTTGCAAATATCCCGGCCCGCTTATTACAAATACCGTAAAGATCCGGCAGTTGCCAGCCTGAGCCAGGATCAACTGGAGCGGATCAGTTATCTGCTGAATATTCATGCCAGTTTGCGCCTCTTGTTCGACAACCCGGCCAATCAGTATGGTTTTATGACACTACCAAACCAGCATCCGTTCTTTAATGGCAGTACTCCACTCGCTGTCATCAGCACTGGCCAGTTCGCGGCGTTGTACGATACCTTCCGGCATATTGATGCATTGCGCGGCGGGCTTTGGTGAGCATGAGTTCAGCGGCACCTACCCTACCAAAGATTCAGCTCAAGCAGCAAAGCGGCTACCGGTTAGTCAACTCTAAGTACCCGCCAATTGCAGTGTTTGACGATGTCGCAGATGCCGCAGACTTTGAGGCTCTGTTTGCCTTGCAGGCGATGACCAACCCCAGACTTTTGACAGAGCTTGGCCAGTTGCAATTGCTGCGCGCCAGCGAGATCCCTTACGGCATTACCGGGCTCAGTTATGCATTAGCACCTTTTACCCACATCAACCCGATGGGCAGTCGCTTTAGCGATGGTCAATATGGCGTCCTGTATCTGGCCGATAGCATGGCTACAGCGTTAAAAGAAGTCGCTTATCATCAGCAATGCTATTGGTCAGGCGTAACCGGGCTGACTTTCGAGCGCTTTGTGTTTCGTGGCCTGAACTGTCAGTTTGGCCCAACATCCCTGCACGATGCCTGCAGCCTACAGATTGATCACCCCATTTACCACCCCAATGATTACAGCGCAGGCCGAGCGCTTGGGAAAAAACTCCGAAAAGCCAATGCCATTGGTCTGCAATACCACTCTGTCCGCCAAAAAGGCGCCATTTGCTGGGCGCTGTTTACCCCGGCTCCCGTAACCAAAATAGTACAAAGTGCCCACTTTGAAATGCTGTGGGACGGCGATAAAATCACCGCCACCCACAAGCTGATCCGTCAAGACTGACTTCAGGCCTGGCGCCAGACCCGATCAGCCAATCGGTGACTACTTTGCAGTAACCGACTGCTGGCTTGGCGAAGTCGTACCAGGCCAAAATATGTCAGCGGCACCAGCAGCAGGCTGGTTAAGGTGGAGAACAACAAACCACCGATAATGGCTATCGCCATCGGTGCATAGCTTGGGCCATCGCCAGCTAGTTGGGTACCGCCGAGTGCCAATGGCAGTAAGCCCAGCACTGTAGTGGATACCGTCATTAAAATCGGCCGTAACCGAACCTCACAGGCGTTGATGATTAACTGCCGTAATTCTGCTTCCGGCGCGGCGGCGCGATCCTGATTGATGCGATCGACCAGCACTATGCCGTTGTTCACCACGATACCCATCAGCACCAGCATGCCAATCATCCCCATCACTCCCATCGGCGTGCCGGTGAGGAAAAAAGTCCAGAACACGCCGACCATTGAGAACAGCAAGGAGCCAATCACTGCATTCGGTAGCAATAAGGACTCAAACAAGGCCGCCATCACGATGTAGATCATCGCTACGGCCAGCAGCATGTTCACCATCATCACTTGCTGCTCTTCATTCTGCCGCTGAAAACTGCCCTGAAACGACCAGCGATAGCCATCCGGTAGCTGCACTTGCTCCATTAGTTGACGGATCTGCGTTCTGGCCTGATCCATGTTGGCATCGCTGGCCAGCTCCATTCTCAGCGCCAGGCCGGTTTGCCTGTCAAAACGACGGATCTGATTTAACCGTGGCATCACCCGTAATTCAGCCAGTTGCGCCAGCTGAATGCTGACATTGTCGCGCACTGCTATCGGCAAGCTGGCCAGTTCTGTCATCGATTGACTGATGCGTTCATCGTAGATCAGCCTCATCTGCAATTCGCCTTGCTCCTGACTGCGAAAGGTACGCAGACTCACACCGCGCAGCGCCAAAGCAACGCTTTGTGCCACCTGTTCAGCCGAGATATTGTAGCGGGCCAGTTGGTCACTGTGCAGTAAGATCTGTACTTCCTGCTGCCCTCTGGTCAAATCACTGTTCACTTCAGCAATAGCCGCCAGACTTTGCAGTGATGGCTGCAACTCATCGGCCAACTGCATCAGCACTTCGGTCGACTGCCCATTCAGATGCAGCTGCAAACCTCCACCACCACCAGAGAAACCATAGGCAGGCCGTGAGCGCACCAGCGCTGGCCAGTCACTCCGAATGGTCTCTTTTAAGGTATCGATTGGAATCGGTAACCCCTCGTGCAACATCACCATGGTAAAGGCATAACCGGAGCGGTAATAACTGTACACCGACTCAATATGAAACTCCTCTTTACGGCTGTACAAGAACGCCTCCATGGTACGAACCTCGTTACGCACTTCTTCCAGGCTGTAATTGCCCTGAATATGGTAATTGATCACCAGCCGGGTATCGTCTTCGCCGCTGTAGTCATCACTGCCTACCCCACCCAAAGGCACTACGATGCTGGCCAACGTCAGCAAAGCCAGTAAGGCCGATACTTTTGGAAAGCGCATTACCCAGCTTAAGATATTACGGTACCAACGCTCGCAGCTGCTGCTGTGGCCATTGGGGCTGGGGCTGACATTTAAGCGCGTCGTTAACAGCGGAATAATACTAAGCGCCATCACTAGCGAAATCGCCAGACACAAGCAAATCGCAATAGCGACATGCTCCAGAAAAATGGTTAACTGCATTTTCTGGCCAATAATATTGGGCAAAAAGACGATCGCGGTGGTGGCCGTGCCTGCTAATACCGCCAGGCTCACACGTTTAACCCCACGCTCTGTTGCGGCCCGCACATCGCCGCCAAGCGCCCGCTCGCGGAAGATGCTTTCTGTCACTACCACGGCGTTATCCACCAGCATGCCAATCGCCAGCATCAGCCCCATCATGCTAAGAATATTCAGGCTGTAGCCCAGCATATGCATGGCGCCCAGCGCAATGATGATCGCAGCTGGCACCGATAACACCACCACAAGCGTGGTGGTTAGATGACGTAAAAATAAAAACAGCACGGCAAAGGATAATAAAGCGCCGATACCGCCGGCCATCAGCAAGTCTTTTAACGACGAAGTGACGCCTTTGGCCATATCATCCATCACGTACAGATTGATGCCCTGAAAGGCAGGGTTTTGATCAGCGGCCTGCACCACCGCTAAGGCGGCTTGGGCCACCTCGACCAAATTTGCCCCTGATTCGCGGTACACATTCATACCGACGGCATAGGTTTGGTTCAGGTGGCGGCCATCTTCCAGCTTGGGCAGCTCCAGCGCCACTGTAGCCACATCACCGAGTTGCAAGCCCGGCCGGATGGGCAAGGCAGCAATCTCGGCGATCTCTTTGTACTCGCCGATGGGTTTTACCAGGATGCTTTGCTCGGAATTACGCAGCTCACCGGCGGTCAGCGCGAAATTGCTTTGCCGCAGCTGGCTCAGCAGTTGCTGTGCATCCACCTGCAAGGCACGCATTTTTTCCGGATCAAGCCGGATGATCACCTGCCGCTTGGCAACGCCATACAGCTCCACTTTGGATATGCCAGGCACCCGCTCCAGGGGCCGTTTAATTTGCTGCTCCAGCAAGTCATACGACATCGCCAAATCACGCTCACTGGAAATACGCAGCTGAAATATCGGCATGTCGTCGGTATTGAACTGAAATACCAATACCCGCTCGACGTCGTTTGGCAGCAGCGCCCGGATACTATCCAGCCGCTCCCGCACTTCCAGCCCTTTGGCACTGATCGACTCATCCCATTTGAAATCGAGTGAGATATCGGCACTGTTTTCGTTCGAGGTAGAACGGATCGCCTGGATGCCCGGTATGGTCGCCAGTGCTTCTTCAATCGGTCGGGTGATTAAGCGCTCTACCTCAGCCGGCGTGGCATTTTGATAGGGCACATTGATGTAAATTTGTGGAATATCAATGCCGGGGAATTTCTCCAGCGGCAGCATACGGCTGGCCAGCACACCAAATAACAGCAGCGAGATAAACAACATGCTGATGGTGACCGGTCGGCGCAAGGCGACGCGGGTTAGCCACAAGGGTTGCTCTGTCATACCCCCTCCTGCACGCTGGCGTCTGTCGCTGAAAGCCGTGTTTCAGTGCTATCCATCACCGTTTTACTATCCATCGCCTTTTTATCGCGACTCACCGTACCGTACAACACCGGAATAAACACCAGCGTCAGCAAGGTGGACAACAATAAGCCAAAGATTACGGTGATCGCCATCGGCGCACGGATCTCACTACCATCGCCACTGCCTAGTGCCAGCGGCAATAAACCCAGCACTGTGGTTAAGGTGGTCATCAGTACCGGGCGCAAACGGCTGCGACCGGCGGCCATAATGGCGTCATGCACAGTGAAACCGCTGTGACGAAGCTGATTGATGCGATCGATCAGCACAATGGCATTGTTGACCACAATACCAGCCAGCATAATCAGGCCGATAAAGACGATAACCGAGATGCGTGTGCCAGTCAGCCACAACCCTAATACCGCGCCCGCGCCAGCCAATGGCACTGTGAACAGGATCAGCAAGGGCTGCAGCAGGTTTTCAAATTGCGAAGCCATCACCAGATACACCAGAAAAACGGCCAGCAGTAACGCCATCAACAACGAATGATAGGCCCGGCTCATTTCTTCACTTTGCCCGACCACTTCGGCGCTGACGCCAAATGGCATCACCTGCCCGGCCAACAGCTGCCGCGCCGTCTGGGTGGCTTGCTCCAAATCACCAT